>DAIQOU010000060.1:0-5121 GCA_036787725.1 Bacteroidales bacterium | reverse complement strand
GCGGTTTTACCTTCGTACCTTTACCTTCCCTTCACACATCCGCAGGTTCCGCTTACGCTGCACCCGCGGTTAAGCAAAATATCGTCCCTCGCAGGACTTCAGGGGATAAGTATGTTTCGGGTATCCTTTCGCGCCTTTACCTTTCGCGCTTTCCTCCTTTCTTCCCTTCACACATCCGCAGGTTCCGCTTATGCTGCACCCGCGGTTAAGCAGAATGTCGTCCCTCGCGGGACTTTAGGGGATAAGTATGTTTCGGGCATCCTTTTGCGCCTTCGCGCCTTTACCTTTCGCGCTTTTTCCCTTTCACACCTTCGCGCCTTTACCTTTCGTGCCTTCACGCCTTTCCCTCCCCGACAGAAGCAAAATAAGAAAAACTTTATTCCCCGTTCCGGGCATCCTTGAACTCATTATTTTTCTTTAACTTTGCGTACAATTCTTTATATAGAGTAATAACATTTATTGTGTTGCAAAAATGAACAAAATCGTAAAAAAGGAACAACTCTCCGAAAACGTTTTCAAATTTGACGTAGAAGCTCCTTTGATTGCAAAATCGAGAAAAGCGGGTCATTTTGTTATCGTAAAAGTAGGAAAGTTCGGTGAGCGGATTCCGCTTACCATTGCTTCTGCCGATAAAGAAGCAGGGACCATTACCCTGGTTATCCAACGTATCGGAAATTCCTCCAAAAAAATATGTGCCTTAAATGAAGGTGAATACATAACCGATTTGGTAGGGCCTTTGGGAAAAGCAACTCATATCGAAAACTTCGGAACGGTAGTTTGTGCTTGCGGAGGTGTAGGTACAGCCCCGATGCTTCCGATTACGGAAGCAATGAAACAAGCCGGTAACCGAGTCATTACCGTACAAGCCGCGCGAACAAAAAATCTTATTATTCTGGAAGAGGAAATGAAAAAATTCTCCGACGAAGTCATCATTATGACAGACGACGGTTCTTACGGTAAAAAAGGGCTGGTAACTGCCGGAGTGGAGGAAGTTATCCAACGGGAAAAGGTAGATCTGTGTGTTACCATAGGGCCGGCAATCATGATGAAATTTGTCAGTTTATTAACCGAAAAATACAATATTCCGACTGTTGCTTCCTTAAATACCATCATGGTAGACGGCACCGGTATGTGTGGCGCCTGCCGGGTTACGGTAGGCGGAAAAACCCGATTCGTTTGTGTAGACGGACCCGAATTTGATGCTCACCAAGTCAACTTCGATGAGATGTTAATGAGATTGAATGCTTACAAAGATTTCGAATAAATTATGGCTACAAAAGAAGAAATACAAGCTTTACGTAATGAACCATGGCGGGAAGAATTACGCAAAATAATGAAGAACAAAGAAAGAACCGCCATTCCCCGCGTTCGGATGAATGAATTGGATGCCGAATATCGAAGTCATAATTACGAAGAAGTAAATCTGGGCCTTACAACCGAACAAGCCGTCAATGAAGCCCGGCGTTGTTTGGATTGTCCGAACCCGACTTGTATGATCGGCTGTCCGGTGGAAATAAACATTCCCACCTTCATTAAAAACATTGAACGAGGAGAATTTTTGGAAGCAGCCAAAACCCTGAAAGAAACATCGGCATTACCGGCTGTTTGCGGAAGAGTATGTCCTCAAGAAAAACAATGCGAAAGTCAATGCGTCCATTTGAAAATGAAAAAAGAGCCGGTAGCTATCGGACACTTGGAACGCTTTGCCGCAGATTATGAAAGAGAAAGTGATCAAATACTCATTCCGGAAGTCGCCGCTCCAAATCATATAAAAGTGGCCGTGGTAGGATCGGGTCCGGCCGGACTCTCCTTTGCCGGCGATATGATAAAAATGGGATACGACGTTACCGTTTATGAAGCGTTGCACGAAATCGGAGGTGTATTGAAATACGGAATCCCCGAATTCCGTCTGCCCAACGAAATTGTAGATGTAGAAATAGAAGTGTTGAAAAAGATGGGGGTCAAATTCATTACCAATTGTATTATCGGCAAAACCCTTTCTTATGATGATTTGCACGAAGAAGGTTTTCAAGGAATATTCATTGCCAGCGGAGCCGGACTTCCCAATTTCATGAATATCCCCGGAGAAAACCTGGCAGGAGTGCTTTCATCCAACGAATATCTTACCCGGGTAAACCTGATGGCTGCCGCCAATCCCGAATCGGACACTCCTGTTTTCAGAGGTAAGAAGATTGCCGTAATCGGAGGCGGAAACACGGCAATGGATTCCGTTCGTACAGCTCGAAGACTGGGTGCAGAAAAAGCCATGATCGTTTACCGACGTTCCGAAGAAGAGATGCCGGCAAGAATAGAAGAGGTAAAACACGCCAAAGAAGAAGGAATTATTTTTCTCACGTTGCATAATCCGATTGAATATTTGGGAAATGAAGCCGGAAAAGTTCAACAAATGAAACTGCAAAAAATGGAATTGGGCGAGCCGGATGCTTCCGGCAGAAGAAGTCCCGTTCCGATAGAAGGTGCCATCGAAACTGTAGATGTCAACATGGTGGTAGTTAGTGTCGGCGTTTCTCCAAACCCTCTCATTCCTACTGCATTCCAAGGACTGCAAGTCAGTAAATGGGGTACGATCATTATCGATCGGGAAACCATGCGTTCAGATCTCCCGGATGTATATGCCGGAGGAGATATCGTGCGTGGAGGAGCCACCGTAATATTAGCTATGGGAGACGGAAGAAAAGCAGCTGCCTCCATGCACCGGAGCCTCAGTCCGGAAATCAACTGAGGATATTATCTATCTGCATTTAACCCGAGGCAGAAGAGTTCAAAGCGAAATGAATTTAGAAGCGGATTCAACCTCTTCGGGATTGTTGAGAGAGAGGGATTGTACCCGCCCCGGGTTTCACCCGGGGCCGGTCGCATTAAAGGCTTTCAGGCTTTTTCCTCTTCCTTGCTTTCTTCCCTTCCCGCTTTCGCGCCTTCTTCCCTTCACCTCTTCGTGCTTTCTTGCGTCCGGGCCTTCCTCCTTCTTCCCTCCAAGCTTTTTCCGATCCGGAACTTATTCAAAGAACAGATGCCCTTTTGATAAAGTTCTTTTTAAACAATCTGTCTTATAAAAGGTGAAAGGTCGTCCTTTCACAAGGCCGACCTTTCTGATAAACATTATAATAAACAATTATAATGAGACTTAAAAAACAGGAATCTTTATACTTTTCTCCTCCTTATCCGTTAATACTTTAACAATATAAAACTGTTGAGAAGAAACCGTAATATTATATTCAAACGAAGGGGAATCATTTTTATAAACCAACATCCCTCCTAAATTATATACATGAACGTTTTCTATTTCTTCACCGGAAGAAGTCACCCGAATAACATTCCCTATTACGGATACCGTAATATCTCCGTTTTCAGGAAGTTCCGTTCCTGTTGTCGAATTTTCAAAGCTCAAACTAAAGCGATCATTCACCTCAAACATTCCGGCACCCGGAGCGGGGCGTTCCGCTTGGAACGTATAAGAAGATTGTCGATTGAGATTTATCACTCTGTTTTCTTTTTTATCAATCAGGTATACCTCTCTTCCGAATCCGGCCACTTCTTCAAACTCAAGCGTTATTTTTCCGGGAGCATTTAATCGTAAACCCAACGGAATACGTTCCGAAAAGTGGCCGATACCTCTGATTGCAAAGGCCTCATTCGCGGGATTTAACATATAAATCGAAACGGGACTTTCTTCCCGGAATAATTTATGCATATCTTCCGTCCTTCCGCTCTTCGAATAATAAAGAGCAACGGTATTACTAAAATTATCCTTTCCGGCCCGAATACGAATTAACTCCGGTTTACTCCCCTTCCTCAACTCATAATTCGGTTGGTTGGAAACGCTGACAGTCGCAGTCATTTCGGGTGTAATCACCAGCGAACTTATCCGATCCGTTTTATTACGTTTCAGTACAAAAAAAGATTGAAAAGGAGCAACCTGTGTCAAAGCGGCCAAGTCTCCCCCGGATTCGATATCTTCCGGAACTTCATTTACAATAACCAACCGTTGATCCTCCGAATCTTCCGGAAGAATAACAGAAACAAATCCGCCGGTAAGACTCCCGTCCCATATTTTATATCCCCGTTCAATCGTTGCACTGTTTGTATCCAAGAATTTTACCATATCCAAATAAGCGGGGTAAGGATTAACCACCTGCATCATTCGATAATCATTCATTCCTTCTACCGGCAAATTTATCATTCCGGTTGCAGGATTGGCAGTAACTTCTTCCACAATAAACCGGCCATTAATCTTTCTGCCCGCGCCATCCGTTCTATCCAACAAAGGAGTTTGATCTCCGGTTACATACGTATACCGGTCTACAGGGGATGGAAATACAAAAACCGAATTGGGATTGCGAGAAGAGACCACTTTTATATTAAAAGCCTTGCCTAACGGAAGAGGAGCGGACATATTGGCAAAAGTAGAAGTAAAAGTCAGCTCTGTCGCCACGCTTTGCGCATAATCAGGATTTTTGGATTGGAAAAAGTTCATATATACATCCCCATGAATAACCGTTCCGTTATCCCTGAAATGATAGTCTCCGGTATAGGTACGACGCAAGGGAGCCGACCACATAATAAAACGATCTTTTTCTTTTTCGGTCCATTTTAATTCAACAGAAGCTTCTTCATAATCAAGCCAATGTATTCCCGCCAACATAGAACGATCTTTCAAGGTAATATTCCTGCAAGCTGCTTGGGAGTTTATAACCGGATAATAGGGCGCATTCTCTGCAAGAACCACATCTACGCATTTATCCGGAATCCATGAAACGGGAACTTCTTTTCCGTTTTTCAACTCCACCCAATTCCGGGGATTATGCCAATTCGTATCCACTACTCCTTTCCAAACAGCCACAGTATTGGAATGCGCCTCCGACAGCACTTTAACAGTTATTTCTGCTTCCGGGAAATCCACATACAGCCTGGGAACGAAAGGCTTAACATAAAACTTTAAGTCTTCCGTCAAGCTCGAAACAGACGGTACTTCGGGTATATATTGTTTATTCTCGTCATACCAATTAAAAGTTACCCCTTCCGGAATTTCCTTCAACCGGACCTCATAAGGAGATCCGTAACAACCGGCAAATCCGGGCTCTTCTCTTTGTAATATAAATA
>DAIQOU010000468.1:0-4043 GCA_036787725.1 Bacteroidales bacterium | reverse complement strand
TTTTTAATATTGACAATAATTACATTGTTAGGTGCTTCCGCCGAAGCACAAATCCGCTTTGGGGTCAAAGCGGGTGTAAATTTATCCGGTGTTTCAATAGATAGCGATGAAAATTTTGCAGATAAAAATATTACCGGGTTTCAGGTAGGTCCACAAGTAGAATGGTTAATCAACGGCACTTTCGGTTTGGAAGGAGGTGTTATTTACTCTCAACGCGGAATAAAATTCGTAAATGGAGAAAATACAAATAAAAACAAGAACGGTTACATTGACATCCCCGTTAGTTTAAAATACAAATTTAACGCATCCGAAAGCATCAAACCGTTTTTAGCAGCCGGCCCTTACGTCAGTTTGAGAGTGTCGGGAGACGATAAATTCGGAGACTTAGGCGGAACTATTTCAGATCAATGGAAAGCAAAAACCTTTGCAGCCGGGCTGAATTTCGGCGCGGGATTGGAATTGATGAAATTTTTACAAATAGGAGTTAATTACGGATTAGGATTAACCGATGATTACGGAAAGGATAAAGATGATATCGACAACTTTTCGGCAAAAACCCGCACATGGTCAGTAACTGCAGCAATTTATTTCTAATTCAATAATTTAGCAAGTATAAGTCATAAACTTTGTTGATAATACAAGGTTTATGGCTTATCTTCGTTTTTAAAATTCAAAATGAAAGATACCATACATCTGAAATACCTTATAGTAAGCGAAATCGATTCCCTGTGGGGAATCACCGTCAATTCGGTGGGATGCCAAAATATCCTCCCCAACATGTCTTACCCGCCCAACAATCACCCTACCCGGTATTATTTTTCCACCCGACGAGGCAGAATATTAGATGAATATCAGCTTTTATATATTACCCGGGGAGAAGGTACATTTGTGTCAGAAAGCACTAAACCGCAATTAATAAACGAAGGAAAAATGTTTCTGCTGTTCCCGGGTGAATGGCATAATTACAAACCGGACAAGCAGACCGGATGGAATGAGTATTGGATCGGATTCAAAGGTATTAATATCGACAACCGGGTAGAAAACGGTTTCTTCAGTAAACAAAAACCGATTTTCAATGTCGGAATAAACAATGAAATCGTACAACTCTATAAAGAAGCCATCCGGGTCGCAATTGAACAAAAATCAGGATTTCAACAACTTTTGGCCGGTATTGTTAATTATTTATTGGGCTTAGCCTATTCGTTGGATAAAAACTCCCCTTTTGAAAATTCCGAAGTGATAGAACAAATCAATAAGGCGAAACTGATTATTCATGAAGAATTCAGCAGTATAAAACCGGAAGATATATCGGAAAGATTAAACATGAGTTATTCTTGGTTCAGAAGGTTATTTAAAGAATATACAGGTCTGCCGCCATCCCAATATATCCAAGAAGTTAAAATGCAAAAGTCAAAGGAGTTGTTAACTAATACAACACTGCCCATTAAAGCGGTAGCTTTCGGACTGGGATTCGAAAACCAGGAATACTTTTCTACGGCTTTCAAAAAGAAAAATAAAATAAGCCCCCTTCAGTATAGAAAGTTTACACGTGGAACGGAATTATAATTTACTCGGAATTATAATTTACTCGGAAAATTTTATACAGGTAATTGAAAGCAGTTGCCTGTATAAAATGAATAATTCACCCGAGCCGTTCAACTCTTCATCATTTCTATAGCCAAATCCATTGAATCTATAATAAAATCGTATAGGAAGAGAGAGAAATTAACCAAATTATTCGAAAAGAGAACAGTTTCTCTTCGATAATTAATCTATCTTTGCCATAAACTAACAAAAAGCAATAAAAAAAAGAAAAACACCAATTTCAATCCTTCTGCTAACAGATATTCTTATTTTTTTGAGTTCTTACATTCTGAAATTTCTTGTCCATGAAAAAGTTATTATTTTTTATTTCCATTCTATTCATTTTCAGTTCTTGTGTTGAAAAGAAGAAAATCTCATTTTCATCTTTGTTGGATGAAATAACAAATCGAGAATCCCTTGCCGGATATCCCGATCCTTACTATACAAGTAAGCAGTTCAGCAGTTTCGACAGGGCTTCTCTGTCTGCCGAAAAAGGTTCATTTGATTGGTTTGCCAATTGGGATTTCAGTCATTTTTTAAGAACAGAAGAAAACAACGGGAGAAGAGAATTTGTCCTTTATGATGCCGAAGGGCCGGGAGCTGTGGTACGATTCTGGGTTACGGTGTCGCATTACAACGATAATGGGACATTACGATTTTATTTCGATAATTCGCCAACCCCGGAAATTGAAGGAGAAGTATTAAGCCTGATCAGCGGGGGTACATTGGTCGGACCTCCTCTGTCCGTTTCTGTTTCGGAACTCACTAATTATAAACAAAGAGGACATAATCTTTACTTGCCCATTCCTTACCGGGAACATTGCAAAATAACGTATGAAAGTCCCGGGATTATTCAATCGGGAAGGAATCCGGGTGAAAACTTTTTTTATAATATCGTTTACAGAACGTATGAAAAAGGAACAGACGTGACTACTTTTTCGATGAATGATTTGTCTTTACATAGTGAGAAAATAAATCAAACACAACAAAAACTGCTGTCGAAGGAACACATCAACGATAATTGCCAAAAGGAAGAAGTGGAAGAAATTTCTATTTCTCCAACAGAAACCAAATTGATGATCTCAACGGATGGTGGCGGTGCTATCAAATCCCTTTCTGTAAAGCTGAAAGCTCCTGATTTTGAACAAGCCCTTCGTTCTACAATATTAAAAATAGCTTTCGACGACAATAATACCGTATGGACTCCCATCGGCGATTTTTTCGGAACAGGCAACCGTTTGTCTCCTTATGAATCTTTTTATACCACCGTAACCGCCGATTCCGTTTTTACCTGTTATTGGGTAATGCCTTATAAAGAAAATTGCGAAATAAGCATGGAGAATACTTCGAATGACCCGGTAACCGCTTCGTTGGAAGTCTATTATTCGGATTGGGAATGGAATAAAAATTCAATGCATTTCGGTTCCGGGTGGACAGAGTATAATCGTCTGCATACCGGAACAAAACGAAGTATTGACGGTTCGTCGGAAGCTCAAGACATAAATTTTGTAACATTAACCGGAAAAGGCGTGTATGTAGGGGATGCAGTCACCCTCTTTAACCCGATAGGAGATTGGTGGGGAGAAGGCGATGAAAAAGTATACATCGATGGAGAAGATTTCCCTTCCCATTTCGGAACCGGCACGGAAGATTATTACGGATATGCCTGGTGTATGCCCAATCGTTTTGAACATCCGTTTATCGCACAACCGGACGGCAGAGGGGCCTATCAACCCAATCATGTAGCCAATTTGAGATACAGAAGCCTTGACGGTATTCCTTTCAAAGAAAATTTGATTTTCGATATGGAATTTTGGCATCAGGGAGGTACACTCCTCAATTATGCTCCCACCACTTATTGGTATATGATGCCGGGAGGAGAAAGTAACCGGAAAGCAGAAAAAGAATTAGCTTCATTACCGATAGTAAAACATAAAAACGAGTTGGTCAGTAATTCACCGGACGAAACCGGCAAGATTGAAGGAGAATATATGTATATAGAAGTAAAAGGAGGAATGGAAAGAACACAGAGTATTATTGATCAGGATTGGAGCAACGGGACTCAATTCATCTGGAGAGAAGCCGGCACCGGAGACGAACTGACCATGGGATTCAACGTTCCCGAAGCCGGGAAATATAAACTTTCCATCCGGTTTATTACAGCCTTTGACTACGGACGTTTCTCTATAGCCTTAAATGATAAATTATTAATACCTTCATTTGATGCCTACAGTGAACCTCTTACTTCTAAGATGTTGGAGTTGGGTGTTGTATCCTTACCTGCCGGACAGAACACATTCAACATGATTTTATTGCCGCGAAATCCGAAATCACACAATGATTTACTGGGAGTAGACTATATTATGGTTGAGAAGATTTGACAACAAACAAATTATTCGACAATAAAAAGATATAGAGGAAAAAAATATTTAAGGAGAGGTTTACTCTCCTTAAATATT
>DAIQOU010000467.1:0-4057 GCA_036787725.1 Bacteroidales bacterium | reverse complement strand
GATAAGATATTGAAAAATAAAGCAATAATGCTTTATTCAATATAAACTCTAATATAAAATTTAATAAATAGAATCAATCATGAAGAAACACCTTTATTATTTACTTTTACTTTGTATTGTCTTGTCGACAGCTTGCAAGAAAAACGCCGAGAAAGAAATGGTAGCCGACACCGTACCCAAAGAAGCAATTCCTTTTCCCTTATCCGATCTGCGACTGCTTGAAGGAAGCCCATTTAAACACGCCATGAACAAAAATGCGGAATGGCTGCTTGATCTGGAACCTGACCGGTTTCTCCATCGTTTCCGTTTGAATGCCGGATTGGAGCCTAAAGGCGAGATCTACGGCGGATGGGAAAGCAGGGGAGTATCGGGACATACCTTAGGACATTACCTGTCCGCTTGCGCCATGATGTATGCAGCTTCCGGAGATAACCGTTTCAAGGAACGAGTAGATTACATTGTAAAAGAACTGGCCGAATGCCAACAAGCGAGAGGAACCGGTTATGTAGGAGGTATTCCCGAAGAAGATCGCATATGGAGCGAAGTAGCTGCCGGGGATATTCGTTCGGAAGGGTTCGACCTGAACGGAGGATGGGTACCCTGGTATACTCAACACAAAATATGGGCCGGTCTTATCGACTCCTACTTGTATGCCGATAATAATCAGGCAAAAGAAGTAGCCGTAAAATTAACCGATTGGGCCGTAAAAAGTTTCGGGGGACTGAATGAAGAACAATTTCAAAAGATGCTGGCTTGTGAGTTTGGCGGCATGAACGAATCGCTGGCAGAAATGTATGCCATCACAGGAAACAACGATTACCTGAAACTAGCTGAAAACTTTTATCACAAAGCAATACTGGATCCATTGAAAGAAAAACGCGACGAACTGGCCGGCAAACACGCCAATACTCAGGTTCCCAAAATTATCGGAGCCGCCCGACTGTATGAACTGACCGCCGATGAAAAATACCGGACTATCTCGACTTTCTTCTGGGACAGAATAGTGAATCATCACAGCTATCTCAACGGAGGAAACAGCAATTATGAACACTTGGGTCCGCCGGACCAATTGAATGACCGACTTAGTCCGCTCACGTCCGAGACATGTAATACCTATAATATGCTGAAATTAACGAAACACCTCTTCACGTGGGAAGCCGCCGCTCCATACATGGATTATTATGAAAGAGCATTGTATAACCATATTTTAGCTTCGCAAAATCCGCACGACGGAATGGTATGTTACAGTGTGCCGCTCGAATCGGGAACAGAGAAAGTATTCAGTACACGATTCGAATCTTTTTGGTGTTGTGTAGCATCGGGAATAGAGAATCATGTAAAATATGCCGAAAGTGTGTTCTTCCAATCCGGTGACGACGGATTGTTTGTCAATTTATTTATTCCTACAGCACTCGACTGGAAAGCAAAAGGGTTAAAAGTAAAGATGGAAACCGCCTTCCCCGAAGAGAGTAAGATACACATTACCTTTGAAGGCAGCAAAAAAACATTTCCCATTTATATCCGTTATCCCAAATGGGCAACATCGGGAATAAAAGCGGCCGTTAACGGCACGGAAAAAGAGGTAATCGGCGCTCCGGGAACTTACTTCATGCTTCAAGACGAATGGGGAAGCGGCACCGAACTGGTATTGGATCTTCCCATGAGCCTGCACACCGAATCCATGCCCGACAATCCGAACCGGATCGGTATCTTCTACGGGCCGGTATTGCTGGCAACTCCATTGGGAAAAGAAGAAATAAAAGCATATGATATTCCGGTATTCATTGCGGATCGGGCAGAAGAGGTGCCGGGACTTATCCGGCCGGTTCCGGAACAACCCTTAGCTTTTGAATGCGACGCGTTTTCACGGAACAACCTGCAACTAATTCCCTTTTACCGGATTCACGACGAAAAACATGCCGTCTATTTCGATATATTCACTCCTTCGGATTGGGAAATCAAAGAAAAAGAATACCTGGAAGCCCAAGAAAGGCAAAAACAACTGGAAGCCCGTACTGTAGATATGTTGCGCATCGGAGAAATGCAGCCCGAACGAGATCATAACTTACAATCGGAAAATTCGGATACAGGCGATGCCCATGGTCATAAATACAGACACGCTTACAACGGATGGTTCTCTTTCGATGTAAAAGTCGATCCCGAACAACCCATGCTGATGTTGTGTGCTTTTTGGGGAACAGACAAAGACAACCGAAACTTCGATATTCTTATTGATGGAGAAATTTTTCAAACCGTTTCCCTACAAGGAAATAACGGCGCTAAAACGTTCGAGATGATCTTCGAGATTCCCCGCAACATCACTCGGGGAAAAGATAAAATACAAGTAAAATTTCAAGCTCATCCCGACAACTATGCCGGTGGATTGTTTGGTTTCCGAATTTTAAAGAAATAATATCCAAGCTCCTACGGGGTACCGGTCATTCGGAACTTTCCGGTACTCCGACGGAGCCATCTCATATTCTTACTTCCCATTTTGTTTCATACAAATCTCATAATCGGAAGCTTGACATTTCTTTTCATAATGATAATAACCATCGAGATATAAAGAAATAAGGATAGAAATAGGGTTAGTTTTCCCCATCCTCTTCCATTTCTTCCAGATAAGATTTAACTTTACGGTATTCTTTCGGAATCAGAATTTTTATTTTTACCATGTAACTGATAACCATAGTCAAAGCAATCAATACAAGCATGATTACAGCTTCCTGTTTAAAAGGAAGTGAAAATATTTTGAATGTACTCAACGTAACAATCGGTACGATGAATAGTCCCACTACATTCAACTTTCTTTCCATCCTTTCCAAACGAAGAATCTCCTTCTGCGCCTTTAGCAACGATGCTGTAAAGTCAATTTTCAACAGACAAATATAGTAATATATATAGGTTGAAAAGAAAAAGAGGATAGGGAGTATAAAAGAGCCCAATGCCAAATAGAATAAATCCGACCCGTCATTTTTCAGACGAGGAAACACAATCAAGACCAATATTAACGGAACCGCAATACACATCTGTATAAGATGGAATAACCGTCGTATCCTGACTTTATCAAACGAAGAACGGAGCTTTTGAAAGGAAGCATCCCGGTTGATTTTCACATTCTCCGAAATACGTCTGCCCTCTTCTTTCCAACAACTTCTTATTTCGTCAATTTCCATAATCTTCACTTTTAATCATATATACTTTCAATTGTTCCCTGATCCGACTCAAGCGGGTACTCACATTGGTTCGGGAAAGCCCCGTTATCTCCCCTATTTCTTCATTTGATTTATCATCCAGATACAGAAGAATAATAGCCTTATTGATAGGGTTCAATTCTTCAATACATTTATACAAGAGGTTAATCATTGATCCGTTGTCATCCGGAGCATCACAAAAAGCGGTCTCATCAAAAGTTATTAACTCCTCCACAAACAATACCTTGTTATTATCCCGCTTACGTTTTGCTTTCAGGGCTATATTCAATGCTACACGATACAGCCAAGTAGAGGTTTTGGAATTCCTCTTGAACTTGGGATAGGCTTTCCACAACTCAAAAACGATATCGCTCATGAGGTCTTTTCGATCTCGGGCGGTATACGCATACACATTGACAATCTTGACAAGGATACTGATATATTGCTCCAGCACCGACAAGAATTCTTTTTCTGCAGCTTCTTTCATTCCCGGTTACCGTTCTTTATACGTGCAATCGTTCTAATGAAGCGGATACATCCATGCCCGGTATACATACCCACTCCTTTCTCTCCAATATCATCGCAACCTTCCAAAATAGCCTTCTTTGCTTCCTTTGCAGGCATGTCGGGAGAAATGTCATAAACCAATGCAACCTGTTCCCATGCCTGAAAAATTCCCAATTTATCAAACAATGATTTTTGTCCGGAAAACAGGGAATCGTTATCCGGCGTTAACCGGGCATTACACAGATTGTATGATAACACCATAATCGATACGATAGTTGATAAGATTCTCTTCATAATATTTCCCAATTAAATTAATAATTAAAATTTCCCTCTCATCTTCATTAGTACCGCACCCG
>DAIQOU010000059.1:0-15170 GCA_036787725.1 Bacteroidales bacterium | reverse complement strand
TAATACACTTAAACTATTACAGATTCATTCATTATGGCATTAAACAAATCATCTAATCCGACTTTAAAGGATAGTATCTTCACGAAAGTTAACGTTTCCGGGGAAACACAATCCGGAGTTATGACTGTAAAAGGTTCAATAATGAAATCCGTTTTTTTATTATTGTTGGTTTTACTCGCAGGTGCTTGTACTTGGTCCATGGTTCAGACTGCAACAAGTCAATCCGCCATTATTCCCTGGATAGGAGGAGGAGCGATTGTCGGTTTTATTTTGGCATTAATCATTTGTTTTAAACCTCAAACAGCTCCTTATCTTGCTCCTGTATATGCTGTAGCGGAAGGGTTGTTTTTAGGGGCCATTTCGGCAGTGTACGAATTAGCTTATGCTGCTACTTATCCCGGTATTGTATTGACAGCCGTTGCCATCACTTTATTAACGGCATTGGTCATGCTGATTACTTATCGAACAGGTTTAATAAAAGTTACCGCTAAATTTCGTTCCGTAATCATTATTTCTACAGTCAGTATTGCAGTATTTTACCTGGTAACCATTGTATTGAGCTTTTTGGGAGTCTCGACTCCATTCGTCCACGGAACCGGTTGGTTAAGCATTGGAATCAGTGTTTTTATTGTGATCATTGCAGCACTCAATTTACTGTTAGACTTTGATTTTATTGAAAAAGGAAGCAGCATCGGGGTTCCGAAATATATGGAATGGTATGGAGCATTCGGGTTGACAGTTACATTGGTGTGGTTGTATTTAGAAATACTGCGACTGTTAAGCAAGTTAGCAGACCGGAGTTGATCCGTTTTCAAATAGATTTGGAAATAGCGGGTAAAAAATTTATTTTTGTAAAAAACATAATCGATGATACAAAAATTTCCTTCGTTTCTGTTGGAAAATGCAGTGAATGAGTTTGCAAAATTACCCGGTATAGGAAGAAAAACGGCCCTTCGACTAACGCTTCATTTATTAAAACGAGATCCGGCGGAGGTTACTTCTTTCGGCAATGCCGTTATTCACCTACGGGAACAAGTAAAGTATTGTAACATATGCCACAACATTTGCGACGAAGAAGTTTGTTCCATTTGCAATGATCCGGGAAGAGATGCTTCATTGGTTTGTATTGTAGAAAATGTAAAAGATGTAATGGCTATTGAAAATACCGGACAATTCAAAGGACTTTACCATGTGTTGGGAGGAATTATATCCCCGATGGATGGAATCGGTCCGGGGGACTTGGAAATTGAAAGTTTGGTAGAACGAGTTTCTGCAGGACATATTTCCGAAATCATTCTGGCATTAAGTACAACTATGGAAGGAGATACTACTAATTTTTATATCTATCGCAAACTTTCCGGGTTGAATGTAAAAGTCAGTGTGATTGCCAGAGGCATATCTATCGGCGATGAAATTGAATATACCGATGAAATTACATTGGGACGTTCTATTTTGAATCGTACCGATTTTAGCGATTCTTTCAAAACATAACTTGTACAGAATGGTAATTGCTGTAGATTTTGACGGAACCATAGTGGAACATAAATATCCGCGGATCGGAAAACCGGTTCCATTTGCCATTGAAGTCTTAAAACAATTGCAGAAAGACCATATTTTGATTCTCTGGACTGTAAGAGAAGGCGAATTACTGGAAAATGCAGTTCGGTTTTGTGCAGATCGCGGATTGAGATTTTATGCCGTAAACAAAAATTATCCGGGAGAACAACCCGGAGAAAATCCCAGGAAGTTGGATGCCGACTTGTTTATCGATGACAGGAACATCGGCGGATTACCGGACTGGAAAACGATATACGAAGGATTTCGAGCGAATAAGAACCCTTATGCTTTGGCATTTCGGAAAAAAGAAAAAAAACATAAAAAGAAAAAAAACAGGATGTTAACCCGATTGAAAGAGTTTTTCGGAGCTTCTCCAAGAAGAAATTATTAAAATGCAACTATCAGTTATTATCGTCAATTATAATGTCAAATATTATCTGGAACAATGTCTGTTCTCGGTCTTTGCATCTATCGATAAAAACCACTTGGATGCAGAAGTGTTTGTAGTTGACAATAACTCATCCGACCGGTCGGTAGAATACCTGCGTCCTAAATTTTCACGGGCTGTTTTTATTGAAAATAAAGAAAACGCAGGGTTTTCAAAAGCCAATAATCTGGCTATAGAGCAGGCTTCCGGAAAATTTATCTTATTGTTGAATCCGGATACCGTGATTGGGGAAGATACACTACCCTATGTTTGCCGATTCATGGAAGAGCATCCCGATGCCGGAGGAGTAGGAGTAAAAATGATAGACGGTTACGGTCGATTCCTCCCGGAATCAAAAAGAGGTTTCCCATCTCCGTGGAACTCTTTTTGTAAAATGACCGGCCTTTCTAAATTATTCCCTTATTCTCCTTTTTTCGCCAAATATCATCTTCGCTACCTGAATGAAAACGAGGTACACCGCGTAGATGTTCTTTCCGGCGCTTTTATGTTGCTCAGAAAACAAACATTAGATAAAGTGGGACTATTGGATGAAACCTTTTTTATGTACGGAGAAGATATCGACTTATCTTATCGAATTATTTTAGGAGGTTACCACAACTATTACTTACCCGAAAAAATCATTCATTATAAAGGAGAAAGCACCAAAAAGGACATTAAATATGTAAAAATATTTTATGAAGCAATGCTAATCTTTTTCAGAAAGCATTTTCCTCATTATAATCCGCTTTTTATATATTTGATACGACTTGCAATCTATTGTACGGGGGGAGTCTCTGCTTTGAGTAAGTTTTTTTTCAAAAGAAAACGAAGTAAAATAAAGCCCTTAGGTAATACCTTGATTATAGGAAAAAAAGAAGATGTAGACCAAGAATCCGAATTCGATTTTTTACGACCTGATAACATTATTGCCGTTTCTGCCCCGGAAGAAATCCGTCATTCCGATTCTTTTTTTGAAAAGAAAGATATTAATGATGTGGTTTTTTATGTAAATTTGATCACTTATAATGATATCATAACTCTTATGGATAAGAGTCGGAATAAAGCCATACGTTATTGGAATTTTTATCCGGCAACCGGTTTTATGATAGCAGCAAATGAAACATTAACAGAAACAAATTAATATTATGGCATTATTAGAAACCGATCTCATTAAATTAAGAGCATTAGAACCGGAAGATTTGGAAATCCTTTATCGTTGGGAAAACGACTGTGATTTGTGGTCTTTTGGAAATACATTGGCGCCCTATTCAAAATTTGCATTACGAGAATATATTTCAGAATCCCGTCAAGACATTTTCCAAACTCGTCAATTGCGTTTAATGGTCGCTCTTAAAGAGACGGGAGCCCCTATAGGCACTATTGATCTGTATGATTTTGATCCCATGAACTTACGTGCCGGGGTGGGTATTCTGTTGGATGCAGACTATCGCCAAAAAGGTTTCGGGCTTCAAGTATTGGAATTGATAAAAACATATGCTTTTGATTTTTTATTATTAAAGCAACTATATGCTTATGTGCCCGCCAATAACGGTCCCAGCATAAAATTGTTTTCACGTGCAGGATATGAACAGACCGGGCAATTGAAAAATTGGGTCAAAACACGGGAGAATTTCAATGATGTATACTTCATGCAATTAATCAACCCGCGTCTGAATATCTAGACGAAATAAAACATAATTAACCCGGCAAGATCCAATAAGTTTTTATTTGAATTTGCCGGGTTAACTAATTGTATTGCGTGATAATTTATCAGTCTTTAAGCTGTTCTACCCATTTACTGACCCGTTCTTCAGTTTTGTCGCTTTCGTTATCTTCATCAATAGGCAAACCATAAAACATACCGTTTTCAACAGCTTGTGAATCATCAAACGAATAATCGGCAGTTTCTACTTTTCCGATTATCTTTGCTCCGGCCTTTTCGGCAGCTTTAGCAATAATACCTATTGCATCACAAAAACTGTCGGCATAAGAAACCGAGTCTCCGGTACCGAAAACCGCAACTTCTTTCCCCGAAAGATCTTGTTTTGCCAACTTATCAATAAATCCATCCCAGTCATCTTGCAAATCTCCGACTCCCCAAGTAGAAGAACCTAATACAAGGAGATCATAAGCAGCCAATTTATCAACAGGCGAAGAACTGACATCAAATATATTGCTGTTATCTACTCCTAATTTTTTAGCAATCAGCTTCGCTACATCTTGAGTATTTCCTCCGGATGATCCGTAAAATATTCCTATTGTTTTCATTTCAGTAAATTAATTAAATATAATACTGCAAAGGTATGAGGTTTATTCATATTCACTCCTCCCTATTATTTTGTATTTTTCAATTGGAAAAATCACTACTAATGGGGATAGGAGCGTTCTTTATTTCTCCATACTTTTAGTTGTTGAATGCAGGAGTTCCCGATAATTTATTTTTATGTGTAGAAACCAATCGGACTTTCAATGCTATGTATTTGATTTTAGGTATTTAATCTGACAAACCGGATGTTTAATTTAATCGTGATTATTGAAGAATCCAAGATAATACGGGAAGGAATTTGCCATTTATTAAGAACAAATCAACTGTGCAATAAAATTATTGATCTGGGCAGTTTTAATGAATGCCCCTCAATTTTGAATGCCAGTTGTCCCGACTTGGTACTTATTTCTCCCGAATTGATCCGAGAACACCCTCATAAAATGAAGATGAGATATCATTTAGAGGAAAGAACCCGTTTTATCGGGATTGTATACAACTATCAACCAAAAGAAATGTTGGAATCATTTGATGAAATAATGTATATAACCGAACCCGAAGAAATAATATTAAGCAAATTTAAAAAACTCTTGAGCCGAAAGGCCCGAGTAAACGGTTCCACATCAGAAAATCTGACGGAAAGAGAAAAGGGAGTGCTCAAACTGTTGATCACGGGATTATCCAATAAAGAAGTGGCCGATCGTTTGATTATAAGTCCTCATACTGTTATTACTCATCGAAAAAATATTGTAGAAAAAACGGGAATCCGATCCCTAGCCGGGTTGGCCGTATATGCCATACTGCATAATGTAGCCGAACCGGAAGAAATTATAGGAATATGATGCATTATCAATAAGATGCTTTTTTGAATCTCAAAGAATTAAGATGATAAAAGGCACCGGTTTACCTTGCCGGAATGTTCAAAATATTGTATCTTTGCGCGTATTTTGCAAGAATAAAAATTCTTGTTCCTATGTAAAATAATTAAAAATAAAAAACATGACAAAAAATGCAAAGTTAAATCAGTGGGTAAAAGAATGGGCCGAATGGTGTCAGGCTGACCGCGTATATTGGTGCGACGGTTCGGAAGAAGAAAACCAACGTTTATTAAACGAAATGGTAGCTTCCGGAATGGCTGTTAAGTTGAATGAAGAAAAACGTCCCGGTTCTTATTATTTCCAATCAGATCCGAGCGACGTAGCCCGGGTGGAAGACCGCACTTATATTTGTTCAAAAACAAAAGAAGAAGCAGGTCCCACCAACAATTGGTATGATCCCGCCGAAATGAAACAAATCATGCGCGAACTATATAAAGGTTGTATGAAAGGACGTACAATGTACGTAATTCCATTCAGCATGGGGCCTCTCGGATCCAATATAGCTCATATCGGAGTAGAAATAACCGATTCTCCTTATGTGGTTGCCAATATGCGCATTATGACACGCATGGGACAAAAGGTATTGGATGTATTGGGCGACGGAGACTTTGTTCCTTGCGTTCACTCGGTAGGCGCTCCGCTTGAGCCCGGCCAACAAGACGTGAAATGGCCTTGCGCTCCCATTGAAAAGAAATACATCACTCATTTTCCCGAAACTCATGAGATTTGGTCATTTGGATCGGGTTACGGCGGTAATGCGTTGTTGGGCAAAAAATGTTTTGCATTGCGTATTGCTTCCGTGATGGCCAAAGAACAAGGCTGGTTGGCAGAGCATATGCTTATTTTAGGATTGACTAATCCTGAAGGAGAAAAGAAATATATTTCTGCCGCTTTCCCAAGCGCTTGCGGAAAAACCAATTTAGCCATGTTGGTTCCCACCATTCCGGGTTGGAAAGTAGAATGTGTAGGAGACGACATTGCTTGGATGAAATTCGGTGAAGACGGCCGATTGTATGCCATCAATCCGGAAGCCGGCTTCTTTGGAGTAGCTCCTTACACTTCTATGGAAACAAATCCCAATGCGATGTTGAGTTGTCGTGCCAACACCATCTTTACCAACGTAGGATTAACTCCTGACGGCGATGTGTGGTGGGAAGGCATCGGAACGGAATGTCCCGAAGGAACAATCGACTGGAAAAATAAAGTACATGATCCCAATTCGGGAGAACCCTGTGCTCACCCGAATGCCCGGTTCACCGCTCCGGCTTATCAATGCCCGGTAATTGACGAAAAATGGGAAGATCCTGCAGGAGTTCCTATTTCAGCATTCCTTTTCGGAGGTCGTCGTCCAAATACCGTCCCGCTGATTCATGAAGCCATGAGTTGGAATCATGGTGTATTCATGGGATCTATTGTATCCTCCGAAACAACAGCTGCCGCTATCGGACAAGCCGGTATCGTTCGTCGCGATCCGTTTGCCATGTTGCCTTTCTGCGGTTATAACATGGGAGATTATTTCGGCCACTGGGTAGAAATCGGAAAGAAAGCTTCGAATCCCGATGTATTACCAAAAGTATTTTATGTAAACTGGTTCCGCAAGGATGAAAACGGTAAATTCCTGTGGCCGGGTTATGGTGAAAACAGCCGGGTATTGGCTTATGTATTCGGTCGTACCCAAGGAAAAGGTGAAACCGTAGATACTCCTATCGGAAAGGTTCCCGCTCCCAATGCGATCAATATTTCCGGACTGGCCGACATGACAGCTGAAAAAATGGCTAAAGTACTGGAAGTTAAGTCGGAAGATTGGAAAAAAGAAATAGGTTTGATCGAAGAACATTTTGCACGTTTCGGCGATCATTTGCCTAAAGAATTGGCTCAGGAATTGGATAATTTGAAAGCCCGTTTAGGTTGATTCAAAAGAAGTGAATTGATAAATCAATAAGCATTTCAGCAGCAAACACCCGGGTGTTTGCTGCTGTTTTTTTCAAGCATACGAATGCATACCGGTCAATAAATAATTTACACCGAAATAAGTCATCAATACACAACCGAAGGCCAGCACCGATCCTAAGTTAAATCGAAAAGGAGTATCCCATTTTTTCACCAAGTGCATATGGGTTACAACAGCATAAATAAGAATGGTAATTAAGGCCCATGTTTCTTTCGGATCCCATCCCCAATAGCGTCCCCACGATTGGTTCGCCCAAACAGCCCCTATAAATGTCCCCGTTGCCATCAAAGCAAGCCCGATCCATAAAGCCATTTCATTAATTACGGTTAATTCCTTTATTCGTAAGCCAATCGTTTTGTATGTTCCTTTTTTATTAATCAATAACAGAATTATATTGGTTATTCCCAATAAAAATCCGATTCCGAAAAATCCGTAAGCAGCAACAATTACCGCTACATGAATCATTAACCAAAAGGATTTTAATACCGGCACTAAAGGACTGATATGAGGATCCATCCAATTCAAACCGGCAACAAAAAGAATGATTCCGGTAAATAAAACAGCTAAAGAAAAAGTAATTGAACTCTGCCGAAGAAATATAAACCCGCCGGCCACTGTAATAAAAGAAACATAAATCATCGTCTCATACCCATTACTCCAGGGAGCATATCCGGCAATGTACCAACGCAGTCCCATTCCAAATAAGAGAAACAATGTTACAACAAAAACGGTCCCCATTAAAACTCGAATAAGGAAAGCCATATACTTTTGCTTGTTAAAAAGAGAAGTAAAAGATAAAATCAGCAATACTCCCCCTAATACCAAGAAACAAACTTTGCATTTTCCAAAAATATTCCACCGATTATATACCAACTCCATTTCAATTTTTTTCTCCTCACCGGCCAACCGGTTCGTTCTTTCCTGTTGAAACTCCCGGATTTCTTCCACTCGGGAATTTGCATCCCTCCAATCCCCGGTTCGTAAAGCTCTTCGTAATCCGACCATGTATTCCGCCGTAATTTGCCTTATCCGCACCGAATCGCTTCGATCAAAAGCCGACAGATCATCACCGGGAGCATACCACTTGTGATTCGGATCTCTCCTATCGGGGAATAAATTAATCATCCGGAAATTCAATAACTGATGAAAAACATTCGCCTTTTCGTCCAACTTTATCAATTCTTTATCAAAACGGGTACGAGCTGACAACGGTTTGGCAAAAGCGGTTTCCAGTTCAGCTTGCAATTTATAATTTCCATTTGAATCAAATAATTCACTGTATGCAAAAACACCTTCCGTGATGTCGAAATGAAAAGATATTTCTCTATCTTTTAAAATGATAACCGGAACTTCCATCCACATTTCAGGCATTGCCAATACACTTAACAGGAATTGATCCGGATTCAACTCTCCTATCCTATCCGATTTATGCAGCTTACGAAGAACTTCTGAAGAAAATGTATTTACCGGTTTTATTCGACCATCTGCTGATTGCATGGGAAGAGTTCCAAACTTAGCAGCATGTTCTTTACTTACTTTATTTTTCTGTATTACTTCAAAAAGTTTCTTTCCGGAATCATTTTGAGCTGTTAATGCCGAAAAGGGGATTAACAACAACATTCCGATGCCTACTGTTCGTATTTGTTTAAGCCGGTTACTCAATTGTCGAAACCTCGATCCTTTTCCGGTTAAGCACAGGATAAATCCCGCGATAAGTGTTATATAACCGGTATAAGTTACATTCCGGCCCGCAACATCCCGGTTTACAGATAATATCGTTCCCTTCTCATCGGTGTCATAAGAAGCTTGGAATAGGCGATATCCTTTTATATCAAGTACATTATTCATGGAAACAGTTTCATTTAAAGAAAGTCCATCCACATCTACGGTCAAAAAACTCTCATAAGAAGAAGGCGCTGTTGATCCCGGATAACGAACCAAAATAAACTTTTCCAATGTAAGACTGAATGGTAACGAGTAATAAGTGTCTCCTTTATCGGAACGAATCAGCATCCGGTTTACCGATTCGCCTTCCCGAATATGCAGCATACCTTCTTTTCCGAAAAAATGAGTAACTAAAGCGCCGGCCAAGATGATTACGAATGCTATATGAACCAACATAAAACCGGGACCCTTTTTTCTCCGAAGCGGTTTTTTCTTTTCCGTAATAAAGAAATTCAAAACAAGGAATAACGGCAGTAAGAAAAAGAGAGGAGAATAATAAAAATAAATTTTAGCCGACTCCGTCCCCGCTCCTTTTTCTACGAATGTTGCCACAGCCAATCCGGAAGCATACAACAACATGACAATCAAAGACACTTTATGCGAAGCTATTTTTTCCGTGATTTTTTTGTTCATCCTTAATTTCTTTAATAAATTTTCTTTTTTCATACTCTTCCGGCCGGTTCTTCTCATGATTCGCGGCATTTCTCTTCTTTCTTGTTGCAGAATACATATTGCCTGCTGATGACTCGATATATTTATCCAGTACATACACATTATTGCTTTGCCTGCACTACGATGTTTTAGATGTACATCCAATACTGCGTTAGATGTACATCTGAAGCAGCGTTAGATGTACATCTAAAACATTTTTTTTGCTGCAAAAGAAATATACACTTTCCTGCAGGTAAGAAAAATGGTTCTATTGTTTCTAAACTTTATTGCTGCTGATGAAAATTTTCCATACCCAAACCAACTGTATTCTATCGATTTGGGAAGCATACAAATAGAATACATATCTTATAAAAAGTAAAAGTGAAGCAGTTTCCCGGACTTCACTTTTACATTATTTATTTCATCTCAATATCTCCGTTCAGGCTTTTTCCCACTGTTCACGCAACAACTTCACGGATTCCGGTACTACGATGTTACGATCGCCCTGGCAACCGCACTCATAACTTACATACTTATTATAATTCAGCATTTTCAATGCCTTAAAACCTTCGATATAATTATCGGCATCGCCATCTTCTCCCGGAATACTGCGACGTTTGCGGCTTGCAATATGCACATGTTGAAGATATTTTCCGGCAGATAAAAACGCTCCCATATCGGAAGTTTCTTCCGCCGTCATATGCCAGAAGTCACCCATACAACAAACTCCCGGATTATTAATATCCCGACAAATGGAAGCAGCATCCGCTACCTGACGTAAATAAAAAGCTTCACCCCGGTTTAACGGTTCGAAAATAACGGTTGTCCCGTGTTCTTTGGCGTAATTACCCATTTCATTGAATTGTTCACAAAGAAATTCCCGTGTTTCCGCGGTGTGCGGCAGTACCGGAACCTGACTATTGAAAGCCGGAACAATAATCACTCCCGTAGATTCCAATTCTCCCGCGGCAGCTATAATTTCTTTCATGGTATCCATACATTCTTTTCGTATAGCTTCGTCCGTAGAAAGAATAAACCCTTTGAAACCGGCACAGATAGCGCTTACCTGGATAGTCCGCCCTTTCAAGGCTTCTTTTATTTCATTGACACGTTCGGCCAGTCCTCCTCCCCATGGTTCGAAACCGACCACTCCGAGTTTCTCCATGTAATCAAACTTTTCAATGAGGGTCTCGCCCGGAGCGATTCCTTCCTGAAAAGAAAGTTTCAATTCGGCAGTACTGTTACTACCCTGTACTTCCTCATTCTTTTGTTGAGGAGACGAACAAGCAACCAACGATGTGCTGCCCAAAGTCGCCAATGCGGCTCCGGATAAAGACGATTTTAAAAAATTTCTTCTGTTAATAGCCATAATTATTCTTTATTTTCCCGATCCCGGAACCGGAACCGTAAATGTACTCATATCCATATTTTCCAAACTCAAATCGGCAGGAGTATAATCCAATGGCGAAGCCGTCATTTGCTCCCATGTGGTTTCGGCTCCCGTATATGCCGACTCGCGCCCCATAATAGCTGCCATATTGGATAAAGCTGTTTCCGAAGCTTGATTAATAGGCTCATTGCGGCGAATGTGATTAATCCAATTTACATGCTCCAATACATACGGATTGGTTTGTTTATAATTCTGCTCTTCGGCTTTACGATCATATTTCCATATTACTTTCCCGGTTAAATCTTTTATCTCCATGGTATCACTGCTCCAAGAGCCGTTGGTACCTTGTATAAACTCACTAACATTATCGGCACAACCATTAATCTGGCGACACATACTATGAAGATGAACACCGTTTTCCATCACAATATCTACACTGAAATTATCGTACTGATCTCCCGTAATACGACGTTGACGAGAACCGAATCCCACCGCTTTCACCGGTTTGAGTCCGCTGAACCATGTAAATACATCAATATTATGAACATGTTGTTCTACAATATGATCTCCCGACAACCATTTCCAGTTTACCCAATCCTTAATCATCCATTCGGCATTGGTCCATCCCGCTTGACGTTCTCGATACCAAAGCATCGATTGATTCCAATAAACGACTCCTCCCGTTATTTCACCAATAATACCGGACATGATTTGTTTATATGATTCCACGTAGCTTCTTTGATGATGTCTCTGTGTTCCGGTAATAACACTTAATTTCTTGGTTTCGGCTTGTTTTGCAGTTGCCATAATGGTCCGGTAACCGATAGGATCCACACAAATCGGTTTTTCCAAGAAAGAATGTTTTCCTTTCTCGGTAGCATATTTGAAATGTACCGGCCGGAACACCGGCGGAGTCGCGATAATTACAACATCTATATCGCTATCGATTACTTGTTTAAATGCATCAAGGCCCACGAAACGCTTATCTTCGGGAACATCTATATTTTTTTCGTTTTTCAACCGGTCTGCCAACGAATCCACTTGTTCCTTAAAAACATCCCCTATAGCAGTGATGGTAAGCCCGTTTCCGGCATTCAAAAAATCAAATGCAGCTCCCGACCCACGTCCTCCGCAACCGATAACTCCGGCTTTCAATTCTTTTCCGTCTTTAGCCAAATCCGGCAAATCCGGAACATAATAAGTTCCTGCTTCCTTTAGAGGTTTTACTTTCGAATCGGAATTTCCTCCACTGCAGGAAGTGATAGCGGCAACACCGCCGGTTCCCAATGTTCCTGCCATTCCCACCAAAGCAGAACTTTTCAAAAAAGATCTTCTGCTAATTTTATTGTCCTTTTTCATTAACGTATATTTATATGTGTTGTGTAATAGATAGTATTCAAAAATTTGATTCGCAAACCACCCGGAATCCGATCCCTTTTATATCCGAGTACCACCAAATACTCTTTGGCTGTTGGGGATCTGTTTTCAACCACGCCTCATGTTTTGTATAATCACGTGCTGCACAACGAACTTCCGATGCATCGGAAATATAATTTCCTCCGCGAACAACCCATTCTTCTCCTTCTGTATTTATCGGATCGGTCAGCGTTTCTGCACTTTTTGCATACGCTTCCGGATCGTATTTATCAGCACAATATTCCATTACATTTCCCAACATGTTTTTAAGCCCGAAAGAGTTTGGTTTTACCGCGGCCGGCTCTTGTGTTCTGTTTCGGCTGTTCTTTCCATAAATTACATAAGAAGATATCGGTTCGGAATCCGGACTGAAAAATTTACGCAGGAATCCGAAATCAGAAAAGTCCTTGGGACTTCCGGGGAAAAAATAAGGAGTTTCGGTTTCTGCTCGCGCAGCATATTCCCATTCTGCTTCAGTCGGTAAACGGTATTTCTTTCCTGTTTTCTTTGATAACCATTGACAGAAAGTTTCCGCAGCATAGTGTGTCATGGTTATTGCCGGACGGTCTCCCCCACCCCATCCTTGATCCGGAAATCCAAACGGAGGGGTCGGACCCGATATGGCATCCACATCCGGGCTTGAGTTGTTTGCATATATTTTTTCCGGCGGAGTTCTTCCTTCACTCATGGTTTCTTCATAAAAGATCCAATACATATCCCAAGTGACTTCCACTTCCGCCATAAAAAACGGGCTGACGGTTACCTTCCTCACGGGACTTTCATCTTTTTTATGAAAATCTTCTTTTTCGGGACTTCCCATATTAAACGAACCGCCCGGGATGGCAATCATCTGAAAAGAAACCGGAGTTCCGGGGATTTGTTCGACATAATTTTCGAACGCAGTCACCGGAGTGGCGAATTTGAAATAAGAACTTGTATCGGCTCTATTTCCTACGGAAGGAACAACCGACAATTGGGAGTGTTGATAATTGGGATTGTAGTGTCCGGCATCCAAATGGCAACTGATGCAATTAAGATTTAATTTCTTTTCATTCTCTTCATAATAAAGATGAGCCGTAATTCCATCGTCGGTAATTCCTGTCGGAAACAGATTGTAGTGGCATTCTTTACAAGACTCGTTTGGAATATAAGTAACGGCGTGATCAAGTTCCGACAGACGTTCCCAGTCAAAATCAGCACTATCTTTTGTCAGATATCCCCACACATCTCTTACTCCTAAGTGAAGCTTGGCTGTATAATGATCCCATGTGTTATTTTTGGGAGGCAAATGGCAGTCTACACAATGAACTCGGGTTCCGCTTCCATTATCCATATGTTTTGATAATTTCCAACTATCCTCCACATGCGGATGAACATGGCACATCATACACGATTCGTCCGTTGAAAAATAAACAGATGTTTGGTATAAAAAACCGACAAATACAATTCCTAAGATTAACCCTAACACCAGAAAAAAAGAACGGCGTTTAAAAAAACGTTTTCTTTTAGGACCAAAACGATTGCTTCTAGAACTTCTAATCATATCTGTGTTTAATATGGTATTTTAACAATGTTATATTAATTTATAGTTTTTTATGCGTATCTTACCTCTTCTTATTCCGTTTTTTCAAAACAACAAAGAAACCTTGCTTGAGAGATAAAATCTTCACCAAAAATCAAGATGAATCATAACTATCTAATAACAAACAAACTGCAATAAAATAAAAAACTAAAACATGGGATTAAATATAACTGTTTTGTATTGTTTTAGCGTTCATTCTCCCCGAAATGTAAAGATAAAAAAGATATTCTAATGAAGAAAAAGCATACTGTCGGCAGCTAATCAACGAGAGCTTAAAAAATGGAGATACATCAAAGCCGATCTTCTTACATTTGGACCGGCCTTTAATTTATAATCTTTTTCCGGATAAAACCATCCTAACTTCCTAAGCCTAATTCCTCCTTCGCTTTTTGAAGTTCAAAACGGAAAAGATAAGTATCCGGATCTTGCAAATGCCAGACAGGAACAAAAAATTGAGGATACTGTTGAATAGTGGGATACAAATAGCGGTAAGTCGAACCATATCCCAATTGTTCCAACACTACAAAATCTACTTTATTATCAACCATATGTTGTATTACCTCTTTCGGCTCCGTACTGTAAAGATAGTTGATTGTAAATAATTTAGGTGCATAATAAGAAAAGAGCTCAGTCTTACGGCAACAACATATTTTACCTTGAACATCTTGCTTTTGCAATTCTTTTGCTATGGAAAAATAATTTTGATATGATTTCGGATAGGGTTGTTTTGAGACGGCTGTTTGTGCTTTAACTGCAGGAAACATAAATAGAGCCATAATTAAGAATGCATAAGGAAAATGAACAGCTATTTTATTCTCCTTTTTGAAAACGAATTGTTTCAAAATACTGTAAATACCGATATAAAAGCACACAAATAAAAGAGGAGCTATAGGAATTACATATCGGCTTCCGTTGCCTCCGGTTCCTAAAATTACCATTCCAACATTTCCTATAATATAAGCGATAAAAGCCCAACGCAGCTTTCCTAAGTTCCAAGCCCCATACAATATGAGTCCCCAAATCAATAATCCTCCTGCAATTCCCAATACGTCGGATCCGGCACCGTAATCAACAGACATAAAAGGAAACAATATTTCCTTACACCCTTTTATAAAAGCATCATCGAAGTTTTGCCATAATTTTTTGACCAGATCTCCCACCGTTGAAATGGTTCCCTCTTCCGGACGCCAATGATTAACGGCCAATATGGCATCGGTATAACGCCCTCCCATTCCCCGGCTCCTTATCATCCATGGAGCAATTATCAATATACATCCGACTACAGACGCGGCGGCTTGTTTCCATTCTTTGCGGAAAAAGAAAAATACAA
>DAIQOU010000058.1:0-15198 GCA_036787725.1 Bacteroidales bacterium | reverse complement strand
AATATTTGTAATCGGGCTGTTACAATCCCATTTCAGATAGGCGATATCCGGATTTTCTTTCAAAATGTTGTCTACAACGCCGAATGCATAATCTTGAACTTTGGGATTACTGAGGTCTAATACCAATTGACTGCGATAATAATAAGGTTCCCGGTTCGGAAGGTGTATTGCCCATTCCGGGTGTTTCTCGAATAATTCGCTCTTAGGGTTGACCATTTCCGGTTCTACCCAAAGCCCGAACTTCACTCCGGCTTCTTTTGCTTTCTTTACAAGTCCCGGTATGCCGTTGGGTAATTTACTGCGAGTCGGTTCCCAGTCACCCAAGCCTCTTCTGTCATCGGTTCGCGGATATTTATTCCCGAACCATCCGTCATCCAATAAGAACATATCCACACCGAGGTCTTTGGCTTCATGCATCCATTCTCCCAAAATCTTTTCATTGAAGTCGGGTCCGGTAGCTTCCCAGTTGTTAAGTAATGTGAGGCGATCTTTCTCGCCATCTTTTAATTGGTATTTCAAGGCCCATTCGGCAATGTCCCGGCTTGCCTTGCCGATTCCGCTCCGGCTCAGTGTAAAAATAAACTCCGGGGTTTTGAATACTTCATTCGGTTTTAATTCATAGGTGGATGCATACGGATTGATACCTGAAATGACACGCAGGTTACTTGCATTGTCGACTTCAAATATAAAACGGAAATTACCCGTCCATCCGAGGGTTCCTACCAGTACATTGCCCTGGTTTTCGCTTACTTCTCCGCCTAAACCCAATTGAAAAAACGGATAAGCGTGTAAAGAAGCCCGGGAGCCGAGTTTTGTGTCGATGACTTTCTTTCCGAACTGCAGTTCCTGCGAACTTAACTGCATTTCCCTTGCCCAGTCTCCGCTGAATTCATTCAGGAAATACTTGGGACTTTCAAAATAAAGCATGGATGAGGCATATTTGCTGATATTCACGGGTTTCTTTTCATTGTGCTTAATTTCTGTCCAAGCTTTGAACACATTTTCTTTTGCATAACTCAAATAGTGCAGCGTTACTTCCACCGGATATCGGTCGTCTGCAAGTTTTATAATGGTTTCCCGGGCATTTCCCTCCCGGTCTTTCACTTCATGAGAGCGGTAGTAAAGATAAGAGGTCATATTGCCGTCCTCATGTTGAATGGCAAAAGCCGGTTCAAAATAATCTTCTCCTCCCGATACAGGATATACTTCCCAACCGCGAGTGGATATCGATCCGTCGCTTCCCGGGCGTTTTAAGTATGGATCGAGCAATTCGGCATCCGAATCGACCAGCATTTTTTCTCCCAAATATGCTTGATACAACCTCCCGTTGGGAGCAGTCTTGAGGATCAAATCTGTTTCATTGGTAGAAATCCGGATGATCTTTTCTTGTGCATTTACATTCATACATGTTGCTATTAATAATAAAATTGGAATTGAAAAGAGTTTCATGATAAATTGATTTAAATGAATATTTTAATTAAAACTTAATCGTTGCAGAAAGTTCCACGGTGAAAGGACGAATGTATTTTCCGGCCATCCATGTATTTTGAAAACGTCCGGCTTCTTCTTTTTGAATGAGTTCCGATCCGGCAATTGTACCGATGGCTCCGGTTTGGTTCAGGAAATTGATTACCGTTGCACCGATATTCAGTTTATCGTTGACTTTGCAGTTTACTCCGCCGAATGTTTCCCAGTGACCATTGAAATAGAGGGCATTGCTGAGGTTAGCATAGGTTTTGCTGAAGTACCGGAAGCTTGTCCAGATGTTCACTTTATCGGCAATGGTGTATCCCGGATCTATTTCGATCAGTATCTCGGGTATTTCGGTTACATTGTTTCCTGTGGCGTTAATACTGTTGCTTGTTCCGTCGGAGAATGTAACTGTCGTTTCAAATTTCTCGTATGTAGGCTTTTGGTAGGTAAACAGGAAGTGCAAATTGAAATTCTTGAATGGTTTAATCACGGCATCGGTTGTCCATCCGATTGTTTTGATGTCAAAGTTGAATGCAGATGCCATTGTTTCACTGTTGCCCGGAGTGGGGTGGCTGATGTTGACGACCGTTCGATTATTGGTTTTGCCGATATAAGACACCAGGGAAGTCAGGCTTAACCATTCGTTATTATAGAAGATACCGGCGCGTCCGAGTTTAATCTGCGTTTGTTTGGTTGACGGATAGTCGGGCGTAGCAAAATCTTCGAGTCGGGGACGGCGTGTTACCATGGTTCCATCCGCAGTAAAGCCTAACCGGTCGGTCAGATTATAAGTTCCGGTAAGAGCCAGGGCATAATTGAAGTAATCTCCTTTGAAATTGACCGGTTCAATGATTTTACCGGTTCCCGGTTCGGTCGCTCCGATATGAAAGTTATTAAAACGTGCGTAGGGAAGATTCTTTCCTCTGTACCTGTAATATTCGGCACGGGCTCCCATATAAATATTCAGTTTATCGGTCACATTCCAATTGTCGGTCACGTATAAAGCCGATTTGTTTTCGTTTCCATCATAGTATTCGTTTCCTCCATGGTTCATTGCATAGTTGGTTACCTGTTTTCCGTTTTCTTCATGTGAAAGGAAAGTCGGATATTCTTTTACATCGTGGTCGAAACGAATGGTATTGGACCAATAAATGATGCTGTAATACCATTGGTTGAGCCCAAGCCTTAAATTATGAGAAGAAATTGTTTTGAGCAGTTCGGAAGTCATCATTGCCGATTGAATGTCACCGTAGTGAAAACTGGCAATCCGATTTTGTTTCATTCCGGTAAACTTTTCGTTTGTACCGCTTACATAATAAATGGCGGCATCGGGTTTTCCTTCCGTTCCTTCTTCGACGCCGTCATTTACCTGGTTAACCGAAGGAGCTCCTACCCATATATAACTATTATATGATTTCATGACTTTGGCATTGAATTTCCATTCCAATCCGCTGTCGAACTTATAATCCATATTCAACATCAGTTCGTTTGCCCTGTTTTGAGATTCATCGTTCACACCGACATCCGATACTTTGCCGGTACGCATGTCCAAAGTTTTGAAACGTCCGTCTATCGGCATATAGGAACCGGTACCCAATGAAAATCCCGGTACCTCTTTAACGCTGCCGTCGCCCACATAAATAAATGGAGCGAATTCGATTACTGCGTCCAAACGGCGTGAATTGGAATATTTATATTGCAGGCTGATTTTGCCTTTGTCACCTAATTTACGGGTTATTACAGCTTTATATAGTTGAGTTCTGTCGATATAGTTGGTAAAGCGCAGTTTAAAACTTCCCGGGTCGAAGTTTTGGTAAATGCTTCCGGCGAATTGCCAGTCTTTATTGATTGCACCGGACATCCCCAGTTCAAAACGTTGCAATCCGTAATGATTGGTATTATAGTTGAGAATACCTTGGAATTGATCGGTACCGGTATTGGAAAAAGAATTGACCGCATAAGCAATATTTCCCGTAGCAATAGCGGTTTCATTAATTTGCATCAGGCCCACTTTCTTCATTCCGGCATCGGCACGCCAATGAGTAGATACCGCTTGTAAAACAGAAGAATAAACAGTCGGTAATCCGTTTTCGTATACACTTACGTCCTCTACGGGTAATCCTATAGAGATTTGTCGCGGACCGTTGGCATTGGAGGCATTCAGCATTACATTCCGATCGTTTTCCGGTTGTTTTGTCTTAATTGAGTCTTTTGGCGGTATATCCCGGGCACTTATATGAAGTGCCGGTAAAAGCATTCCCGTGATGATTAGTTTTTTTAGAATTGTTTTCATGATGATTAAAATGTTTTTTGAGACAACCTGTCGGTTTGATGCAAAACTACCGGCTTTTATACCGTAATTTCCCGCCGGGTAGGCAGCGAGTAGATACCGGGTAATCTTCTATAGAAATATAGCCTTGTGTATAGGGATGTTAAATTTTAATCGGATAGCGGGCAGGTAGATGCTGATGGTTGCAAAACCGAAAAAATAATTGTATATTCACCATTGAATTTTGAGAATATAAGCATGCTGTTATGAATAAACTGATTGTATTTTTATTCTGTTTACTGTTTATCACCGGGACGGTAAATGCCGGTGAAAGAGAAAATCTGTTAAAGGAACTGGATGCTACCGTTAAAAACAGGCAATATTATATGGATAGGAAGGAAGCCCGGATTGACAGCTTACGAAATTTGTTGGTACCGGATATTTCAATTAAGCAGCAATATCTTATCCACAATGAGATTTATAAAGAATACAGTACTTATCGGTGTGATTCTGCCATGCGTTATGTTTTTTATAATAAAGAGCTTGCTAATAAGATGAATAACCCAATATATAAAGATTTGGCGACTATTAATTTATCCATGCTGCTTTCTACTACGGGGATGTATTTGGAGTCGATCGACAACCTGAAGAAAATAGACCGTGGTCGACTGGACAGTACATTATTGTATGAATACTATTCCATCTGTGAATGGACCTATTATACAGCAGGAGAATATTCGAATGATAGTCTTTATACTCCCCGTTATCTGAAATTAGAAGGTGTATATCGTGATTCTACTTTCTTGGTTTTATCACCGGAAACCATAGAATATGATTATTACAAGGGGAAGAGATTGATGTATGGCGGACAATATGCCGAAGCATTGGATATTTTTACGGAATTATATCAAAAACTGCCTGTTGATACTCGTTTATACGCCATTATTACCTTTAATATTGCGAATATGTATCATAAATTCGGAAATGAAGCTATGTATGAGAAATTCCTCATATTGGCAGCCATTTCCGACCAGCTATGTCCGTTGAAAGAAAATCTGGCGATGCAGGAATTGGCTTTGTACCTGTTTCGCAACAAACCGAAAGATTTAGACAGGGCCTATACCTATATTCGGCTTTCAATGGAGGATGCGCGGTTTTATAACAACCGTTTGCGAATGGTGCAAATTTCCGAGAAAATGCCGATTATAGTAAATGCTTTTCAGGAAAAGAACCAAAGGGAAAAGATGAAAGTGACCTTAGCCTTGGGGGTGATTACCTTTTTATCGCTGGCAATGATTGGTTTGCTGCTGTATGTTTATAAGCAAATGCAGGCGGTGAAGAGAGGACGTCGAGAGCTAAGGGTTCTGAATAAAGAATTGAATGAACTGAACCGGAAACTGAATGCTTCTAACCGCACAAAGGAAGAATATGTGGGTATATTTATCGACTTATGTTCTTCTTATATAGATAAATTGGATAAGTATCGTGAAACGGTAAAACGGAAATTAATGGTTAATCAAATCGATGATTTATATCGGATGGTCAATTCTACCCGAGCTATTGAAATGGAATTGGATGATTTCTTCGAGAGTTTTGACAATGCATTTTTAAAGTTGTTTCCGACGTTTATCGAGGATTTTAACAACCTGTTATTACCCCATGAATCGATTGTAACCAAGAAAAAAAATACGCTGAATCGCGATCTGCGGATTTTTGCCTTGATCCGGTTAGGAATAGCGGACAGTTCCCGTATTGCTTCTTTCTTGCGTTATTCTCCGCAAACAGTATACAACAACCGTACTAAAGTGAAAAATAAAGCTAAAAAAAGAGATACCTTTGAGAAAGATATACTCCAAATCGGAGATTATGGAGTGAGTTGAGGAAAGAGGATGCAATATAATTCTGTGAGTTAATTGTCTCCCGAGAAAACCGTATTTATCGGTAGATAACGGTTTATAGATACCTTCCTTTTGCTATCTTTGCTTCTGTTATTAATCGCACAGTTATGAAATACCTGCTTTTCTGTATCCTTCTGCTTTTTGGACATCTATCTCTCATTGCACAACATATGTTCTCCGGGCAATTTCCTTTTTTCAACCTGCTTTCTTCCAATGAGATTTTTGATATCCATCAGGACAGAGAGGGTTATCTCTGGATTGCTACCACAAACGGACTGGCAAGATACGACGGATACCGACTTGTTAATTTCCGTTCCGATTATAAAAATCCGGATCTGTTGGCCGGTAATTACATTCGATTCTTAGACGATAGTGACTTATATGTATGGATTAGTACTTCTGAAGGACTGAGTTTGTACGATAAGCAAACCTGTCGCATTATACCCTTTTCGGATGCCCGGCTTCAGAACAAAATGATTAGTTATGTAGCGGTGGATTATAACGGAGATACCTGGGTTGGGGCTGACATGAAAATATACAGATGCGATGCTGCGGCGACGATTTCCCGTGAATACGATCTTCTTACTCCGCAGGGGAAGAACAGATATGATATAAATTCCATTTATATCGACAAGCGAGGCAATGTGTGGGTGCTAAGTAAAGGTGGAATCTTCAAGTACGATCCGGTAAACGACACTTTTATTCATTATCCGACTTACGATTTGGGAGAAACAGCTTTTATCATGTGTGAAGATGCATCGGGCAATTACTGGCTCGGAACTTGGGGAACGGGACTGTGGCAATTTTTTCCCGATAAGAGAGGGCAGGAACGCTATAAGCAACAACCCTTAATCAATGCCAGAAACGGCGCTGTCGAGGATATTGTTTTCAGTATTGAACAGGATGATACATTCGGTTACCTGTGGATATTATCATACGGGGGGCTTCATACTGTAAAATTAACTCGGGAAGGGGTGCCGGAAAACATCAACATAGACGGACTCGTCGATACGCAAATGATGTACAGCCGCATGTGTAAAGATAAAGAAGGCAATTTGTGGTTGGCTTCTTTTGATAAGGCTTATACTATTTTCTTTGATAAATCGAACATTAAAAACTATCCTTTACCTCAGGTAAAAAGACAATTGGGATGGGATACGAATATCACGAATCTGTACCAAGACAATGATAGTGTGATCTGGTTCAATCAAGACAGGAGTGGTTTGTACCTGTATGACTTGTCGGAAAACCTGCTGGCAGATTGCCGCATCGGACATGTAAACCTTATCATCAAGTCGCACCATAAACCCGGGGTTTGGGTCAACTCCAGCAACAGTCCGCATGTGCGGAGGTTGACACGGAAGGGGCTGAAAGTACAGATAGAAGAAACTATCCATGTAGGGGGAGTGAATAACTTGTTAGAGGATAAAGATGGAAACCTTTGGATATACCGATGGACAAATTTAAATGTGAAACGTCCGGATAACGATACATTGGTGGGTTCGGATCGGGAAATGCCACGAATGAATTTAATAACTGCCGATAAGGAAGAAGAAGTTTGGGGTGTGGATTACGACTCCCGGATATATAGGCTGAAATGTACTGCCGGACGGGTGGCTTACAAAGCGGAAAGCCGGGTTCCGGTGATGGAAAAAGAAAGAATTAACAGTGTATGTATTGACCGGAAAGGACGTTTATGGTTAAGTACATCATTGGGGCGCATCTTAAAATCGGATGAAGCAAAACAAACATTCGAACATATATTGCCGAATCAGATAATTGATGATTGTTCCATATTGGGAATGCTTTCCGACAGAAATAATGTTTGGATTATCACGAATAAAAAAGTTATTCAATACGATATCGAATCGCAGACTTTTCGAAACTTTTCGACAGCCGACGAAAATATATTGGTAGATGTCTTCCGGTATAAAGCTATCAGTTTGGACGAACAAGGGGGACTGTATGTAGGCGGACACCAAGGGCTTATACACATTCAGGCAAACAACGTTTCGCAGAAGAATGTACCGGTACCGCATTTTCATATCACAGATGTACGGGTGGAAGACAAGAGCTTGTTTTTTAGCGATATTCAGGAGAGTGGGAAGAATACGATACATAAGGTATTTTTAAAGCCGGACGACCGGAACATAGAGGTCTTTTTCTCTCCTCTCTTATATTCGGCGAACAGCGGATGGCGTATTGCTTATAAGCTGGACGGTGTAGATCGGGATTGGGTGCATACGGATAGTAAAAGGGCCTCGGCATATTACAATAATTTGCCGAAAGGAACTTATAAATTTCACATCAGGATAGAATACGCAAGAGATAAATGGATGGAGGATAAGGAATTGTTAACCATCGTAAAAGCGCCGGCTTTTTATGAAACCTGGTATGCCTGTTTGTTCTATTTAATCTTGGGCGGTTTATGTATGTATGCATTGACCGGGCTGTTGATACGTTATATTAAGAAAAAGAACGACACAAAGCTGCAGGAAGAACTGACACGTACGAAACTGGTCTATTTCACGAATATTTCTCACGAATTATTAACACCACTGACTGTGATATCCTGTATATCGGATTACCTGGAAGAAAAGGAGCCGGCAGTACAGCAGCAGTCTGTAATGCTGAAAGCAAATGTCGACAAACTGAAGCGATTGATACAACAAGTGCTCGATTTTCGCAAACTGGACGTGGGGAAACTCAAACTACATGTATCGGAGGGGAATATTAGTGATTTTATCCGGAATATTTGTCGGATAAACTTCCTTCCGCTTGCCCGGAAGAAGAATATTACATTAGAAACCCGGATAGATGCAAAGGTACAGGGGTATGTTGATTTTGATAAGTTGGATAAAGTTATACACAATCTGCTGTCGAATGCCATAAAATATACACCCGAAAACAAATACATTCGTGTCTATATCGATGTTATTGATGAAGCAGAACACAGAATGCTGGTTGTAAAAGTGCAGGATGAGGGTATTGGTATTTCGGAAAAAGAGATTGGGCACATCTTTACCTGTTTTTACAGCAGCAGGAAAAAACGAGGTATTGATTCAAACGGTATCGGACTTTCAGTAACAAAGGATATGGTCAATCTGCATCACGGGACTATCATTGTAGATAGTGTTGTAGGACAGGGTACATGCTTTACCGTAAAACTACCGATCGACAAGGAGAGTTATACGGCGGATGAACTGGCCGGCGAAGCAATCGATTTGCAGACTTGCCCGGACAATACAGGTATCGAAGACAGTGTTTCGCCCGACCATGGAGAGAAGCCGACCATCTTATTGATCGACGACAATACCGAGTTGCTGTTTGTTATGAAAGAAACATTCAGCTCACGGTATATGGTACTAACCGCCGTGGATGGCAAAAGCGCGTGGGATAAATTAACCAACAACGAAGTAGATGTAGTTATATGCGATGTTATATTACCCGACTCGAATGGTTGGGAAATATGTAAGCGTATCAAAAACGATTTGCGTTTCAATCATATACCTGTAATTATTCTTACTGCCAAGAATGGCATGGATGACCGCATTGCCAGTTATGATGCAGGTGCTGATGGGTTTATTGCCAAACCATTTGAATTGAAAATACTCTTTGCCCGGGTAGACAACCTGATCCGATCTTCAAGAATACGTCAGGCAGCTTTCCGAAAGGAAGAAGAAATTGATCTGGAAGCGCTGGCTTATCCTTCGGCCGATAAAAAGTTCTTGCAATCGATCATTGACAGTATCGAGCAGCATTTGGAAGAGTCCGAATTTGATCTGGAAAAACTGTCGGCAGATATAAATGTTTCTAAATCTACACTGTATCGCAAAATTAAATCAACGACCGGAATGACTCCTATTGATTTTGTGCGAAATATTAAGATGAAACGTGCTTGTATGATGCTGCTTTCCCGAAAGAAAAACATATCGGAGGTTGCCTATTCTTTAGGATTTAGTTCTCCTAAATATTTTACCCGGTGCTTTAAAGAGGTATTTGATATTACTCCGAGCGAGTTTTTGCAAAAACATGGCAATTGATAGGCAAATACTCGTCCTCTAATAGAAACTTTTTTTATTTTACCCGTTCTTTCAACCGGTTACTAAGAATTCCGTCCTTCCTTTTAATAGGGATAAAATTTTGTCATAGGGGTGTATATTTATGTCATGGTATATTTTTACCCTGCCGATGACCTGTTTTTGACCCTTTTTGCCGACGAGATATAGTTTACTTTGCCTTCGGATGTTTAATCTTTTTTAACTATTTAATCATTTAATACAAATGTTATGTTGAAAGCTCTATTTTTTAATATGCAGCGAAAATTGTTGGTAGCCTTATGTCTGCTGTACTGCTTGTCGGTAGAAGCGCGGGTGGCAGACATTGCCGATCCGGATGCAACACAGCAAACTAATCCCGTAAAACGTACCTTGGTTGGAACCGTAGCAGATGCTGCTACCGGAGAAACGCTTATCGGCGTAAATGTAAAAGTAAAAGGAAGCGAAACAGGTACCATTACAGATCTGGATGGTAAATTCTCGATTTCCGTAACCGGCAGTACAGAACTGACGTTCTCTTATCTCGGGTACAAATCACAGACACGTTTGGTGGGCGATCTCGGTGTGATGGATATTAAATTGGAATCGGATAATGAAATGCTTGATGAGGTGGTAGTTATCGGTGCCGGTACACAGAAAAAAGTATCGGTAATAGGCTCCATTTCCACAATAAAGGGTTCCACTTTGAGAGCGCCGTCATCTTCACTGACAAATGCTCTTGCCGGAAAACTTTCGGGTATTATATCCATGACGAAGAGTGGAGAACCCGGTTCTTCTTCCGAGTTTTACATTCGCGGTATCAATACATTCGGTGGAGTTGCCACTCCGCTTATACTGCTGGACGGAGTAGAAATTTCTACAGGAGATCTCAATCGCATTCCCGCAGAATCCATAGAAAGCTTCTCGCTGTTGAAAGATGCTTCGGCAACAGCTATTTATGGGAATCGCGGTGCCAATGGTGTAATGTTGATAACAACTAAAAGCGGATCGGAAAACACAAAAGCTAAAATTAACGTATCGGTAGAAGCGTCATACTTTAAGCCAATGAACAAAGTGGAGTTTGCTGACGGACCTACTTACATGCGTAAATATAATGAAGCTGTACAAGCCAGAAGTTCGCAACAGATTACTAATCCCCGATACACAGATGAACAGATACTGAATACGGAAAATGGAGTAAATCCTTATATGTATCCGAATGTGGACTGGTATGATCTGATATTTAAAAGTGGTAATTACAATCAGCGGGCCAATATCAATGTGCAAGGTGGCGGTTCGCGCGTTACCTACTACATGAGTTTGCAAGCCAATCATGATACCGGTTTGCTCAATTCACGTAAAGATTATTATTATGACAGTAACATTAACAGTTGGAACTATAATTTTCAGAACAATATTTCATATAAGCTGACCAATACTACTACCGTGGGTATGCGAATGATGGCGCAGATCGGTAACCGGAAAGGACCGAATTACAACACTGAAGATTTCTACAAACTCACCATGCAGATTAATCCGGTAGCATTTCCGGCTTATTACCCGGAAAGCGAAGGGAATGAAGGATTCATTCGTTTCGGGAATAATGAAATCAAGTCCGGGGTATATGGGAAAAATCCTTATGCCGAATTGATGAGTTCATTCAAGGAAACTAACTTTAATACGCTGAATACTTCGATCACTCTCGACCAAAAGTTGGAATTTATTACCAAAGGATTGAGCTTTAGAGGTTTGGTGAACTTCAAGAATTGGTCGGAATCATCCTACAACCGTACTATTAAACCATATTATTACCGGGTAAAAAATGGTTCATACAATCCTGACACCGATGATTACGAACTTGAATTGTTACAAGCCGGGGATGATTATGTAAGCCAATCGGGAATTACAAAGGCGGCAGACCAGACTTTCTATTTTGATTCCCGTTTAGACTGGAAACGCAATTTCGATGATCATAACGTGTCAGCTATGTTGATGTATATGATGCGCGAATATCGCAATGATGTACTTCCTAACCGTAATCAGGGATATTCCGGACGTTTGACTTACGACTATGCCAACAAGTATTTGTTCGAATTCAACTTTGGTTATAATGGTTCGGAACGTTTATCTGCCGACAATCGTTTTGAGTTCTTCCCCGCTGCTTCTCTTGGTTGGGTGGTCAGTTCCGAAAATTTTTGGGAACCGGTAAGTAAATATGTAGATCATCTTAAGATCAGGGGATCTTATGGTTTGGTTGGGAGTGACCAATTTAATTCCGGTGCTCCTCACTTCTTGTACGAGAATAATATCAGCATTGGTGCGGCACATGAATACTGGACAGGCCTTCCCACCAGCGAAGTAAAGAAAAAAGGTCCTGCATTCTATATTTTGGCTATACAGAATGCCAGCTGGGAGCATGTTAAGAAACTGAATATGGGGGTTGACTTTTCACTATTTCACCAATTGAATGTTACTTTTGATTATTTCCACGATCATCGCGACCGTATCCTGATGTCGCGTGCATCCTGGCCGAACATGTTGGGTTACTGGGGATCGAAGCCCTGGAGTAATATTGGAGAGGTAATTAACCGGGGGGTTGAAGTAAGTATGAACTGGTCCAAGCAATTTGGTGAGGATTGGTATGTGGATTTACGCGGTAACTTTACTTACAATCAAAATAAGTACAAATATGTAGACGAACCGGATTATCCTTATACTTGGCAAACAAACACAGACAAACCATTGAATACACTGAAAGGTTATGTGGCTGAAGGTTTGTTTGAAAGTGAAGAAGAAATAATGAACTGGGCAGACCAGTCTATGTTGGGTCCCAATATTCGTCCGGGAGACATCAAATATCGTGATGTAAACGGTGATGGAAAGATCACAACGGAAGATCAGGTAATGTTGTCTCCTTACGCTAATGTTCCACGCATCCAATACGGTTTCGGGATGAGTGTGGTATATAAAAAGTTCGATATTGGTGTGTTTTTCAACGGATCGGCTAAACGTAAAATCATGATTAATTCAGGATATGCTCCCTTCCTTTCCAGTGGAGGTGACGGACAAACTGTTGAAACTATGGAACGCAATCTGATGCAATGGATTGCCAACGGTCACTGGTCAGCAGATAATCCGAATCCGAATGCCATTTATCCCCGCTTAGGTACAACCGAAGCCGATATATCCAACAATATTCAAGCCAGTTCTTTCTGGGTGCGCAATGCGGATTTCCTTCGATTCAAGACGTTGGAAATAGGTTATCGTGTTCCGTTTGGTCGTGTATATTTTAGTGGTGACAACCTGGCTGTATTCAGTCCTTTCAAATTATGGGATCCGGAACTTTCCTGGAATGCATATCCGATGCAACGTACCTTTAACTTGGGTATTCAATTAAATTTCTAAAAAGAATATATAAAACTAATAGAAGTATGAAACTAATATATAAATTAACTAAAACAATACAAGCTTTACTGCTTTCTTGTTGTTTGCTTTCTTCATGTGACTATCTGGATGTTGTTCCGCCTGCTCGGCCGGATTTTGATGACACCATGAAAGACGAGGCAGCCACCCTGGCATTCTTATACACCTGTTATGGACATCTTGCATATGCGAGCCCTTTCGATTTCAAAGCATTCGAACAATCGGCGGATGAAGTTGTAGCTCCTAAAGATTATAATAACTGGCAACAACAAATGGCATGGGGCAGTATCTCTCCTTCATATAGCAATAGTTGGGGAGGAGACGATATGAATATTTGGACTCCAAGTTATAACTGGTTGGGATATGTTCACCATTTTTTAAGCTTGATTGATGTATTGCAACCGGTGGGTGTAACGCAAGAAGATAAGAACGAGTATAAGGCAGAATGCTATTTTCTGCAAGCTTATTACCAGTTCCGTGTATTGCAAGCTTTCGGCCCATGTCCGATTATTCCTGAAAAGGTAAACCCGAATATTACAAACAGCGATATCCCGGGTCGTTCTCATTTCGACTATTGTGTAGATTATATTGTGGGCAAACTGGATGATGCCGCTGCCGTACTTCCCCCGACCCGCCCGGAAGATGAATTGGGAAGAGCAACCTCTACCATTGCTAAGGCTTTGAAAGCCCGAGTTTTGTTATATGCCGCTTCTCCATTGTGGAATGGCTCTTTTCCACATCAAAATTGGATGAATACCAATTTTGAAACAGAAGGATATGGTAAGGAGTTGGTTAGTAATGCCTACGACCCTAAAAAGTGGGATCGTGCCTTAACTGCCTGTCAGGAAGCCTTGGCGGCTGCAAAAGCTGCCGGTTATCAATTATTTAATGTTGAAGCGGCCAATGCAAAGGCCGATCGCGATGCTGTGGGTCTTCCCTTTATCCCCGGTAAGGAAGAGAATACGGAAGAAAATACACGTTTTAAAGAACGTGTCCGCATGTTTCAGTATTTGTCTACTGCTCATGAAGGAGATAATAATAAAGAAATTATCTGGGGACAACGCATCAGTATTGATAGTAATAATGGTGGAGAATCTACTCCTTCCCGTTTACCGAATCGTGTGGTAAAGAGAAGTAACGGAGCGTGGGACGGAGGATGGGCTTCCTTGGCGCCAAGTTTGTATTCCGTACAACACTTTTATACAGAAAACGGTAGACTGCCCAAACTGGATGATGATTTCTATCCGGAAACAGAGTGGTATACACGTTTTTATGAAGGTACAACAAGCCCTGAACTTACTACAGACAGATTGGACGGAGAAAACATAAAAAATGATATTATTAAACTGAATGCGAAGCGCGAAGCACGTTTTTATGCGTGGATTGCATTTGATGGTTGCCAGTATGCATTGAAAATAAATGATTTAAATCCGCTTTGGTTAAACTTAAAGAATACAAATACCAATGGATGGAAAAGTGTAGACACGCGTAATGTGGTGGGAACAGGTTATCTTTCTAAGAAATTTATAGATCCCAATATACAGTATCGGGCCAATGGAACAAAAACATATACTGCCATAAGACGTCCGCTCATTCGTTTAGCCGAGCTTTACCTGAACCTTGCAGAATGCCATGCCGTATTGGGTAATACTACCGAAGCACTGGATAACCTGAATGAAGTGCGTAGACGTGCCGGATTTGATAATCTGACCACAACAGATGTAACTTCTGAAATGACATTGATGGAGTGGGTACGTAATGAACGTTTTGTAGAATTATTTGAAGAAGGTCATCGTTATTATGATGTACGCCGTTGGGCAATTGCTCCTCAAATGCTCAAAGCCGGAACTCGTTACGGATTGAGCGGACTTACTCCCAACCCAAGTTTCGAAGAATTCAATACGCCGAAGTTGGTGGATCAACCTTTCAAATGGGATGACAGACTTTATTTTCTTCCTGTTTGGTCAAGAAGCGGAATGGATGAACTTTACAGCAATCCTCAATTGGTACAAGCGCCGGGTTATTAATCAATTTAAAGCAATGTAATATGAAACGAAGCATGAACCAACGGTCTTTTAGCGTAGCGTTGAAAAAAATC
>DAIQOU010000466.1:0-4080 GCA_036787725.1 Bacteroidales bacterium | reverse complement strand
AAATATCTTCTTTCTTTTTAGGTCTGAGATAATTAAAATCAATAAATCCTTTTAGAAATTTCATTTCGGGAGTAAGATCCGGAATGGGCTTTGTTGAGGCCTGTGGCTGGGGCCACAGAACGGTTCGCCCTAACTTTCGGTTTTCTACTTCAATTTTCAGATAACTGCTGATTGTTCGGTTCATTCCGATATAAGGTCCTGCTTCTTCTGAAATATAAAAGATGGTTTCCGCATTTCCGTTTACTTCGATCAGGCTCAGTTCTCCTCCCGTAAAAGAAGCGATCAGGTTTTTTCCTTTCAACTGATTAAAATAAGTGGTATCTACTTCTTCGGTTGCGAAAGCATAATTAATGACGTTTACTTTTTCTACTGTGCTGTCATTGAATTGGATACAAATAGTATCTCCGGTCATTTGATATCCTGTATTCCACAATATGGGATCTTTATACATATATAGAAGAGAATCTGCTGTATTGAATTGCAAAGAATCGCAAACACCTTGTAAATCGCTTTTATAAATGCGGACTCCGTAATAGGCTTTTATTTCCCTGTCGTTTTCTCCGATGGTGATCATCCTCAACGTATCTGCATGTAAATAAATCGAATCGCCTTGAGAGTATTCGATTACTTGTGCAGAGTCGGTTGCCATGGCGTCTTTATTCAAGTCATCAAAATATCCGTAATTTCCGGTGAGTATTACGTTTTTAGCTGTATCATTTAAAAACATGTCGCCAAATGCTTCAGCAAATCCGGTAGTCCGATTATAATAAATAGAGTCGGCAGTCATGGTTTTGCTTTGATCTTTGCTTACTACTGTAGAACGATCGAATAATCTGGATTCTTCTGTAACCGTATTATACCATCCTCGTTGTGAATAGACGATTCCGCTATCGGATTCAATTACGGACGGTCCTAGAATAGTGGCGATTTTAGTGTCGGTTCTGTATTTTAAAGTATCGGATGTAAGAATGAATTTTGAATTGGTTAATTTAACTTCTTTATTAAAAAACGCTTCCTTGGTGGCCGGAGAATATTGACCATAAATAGATTCCAGTTCATTTTCTTCATCTACAATTTTTCCCCAGTCGAAGAAATATCCGATATTTGCCAATCTGTCATAGTTGAAACTGTCGGTAAACAAAGTTACATTCTTATTTATCATTTGGACATTATTCCTCAAAACGGCCAATTGAATATTACCTTCATATTTCAAGTAGTCTCCATAGACAAACAAAGTATCCCCTTGTTCCATTCGGATATTTCCGAAAGCTTCCAGGTTATTATCTTTTTGATTCAGATAAGCACTGTCACAGTACATGAAAACACTGTCGTGACGAAAAATAACATTTCCATACAGGATATTTATATTGGGTAGCCTATCTTGATCATGAAGCCCCGAGTCGGCAGCAATTATATATACTTGTGTGACTTGATGCGAGGTCGGCGACCCGGGAGTTTGTGCAGATGAAAAAACAATAAAAAAAACAAAAAGAAAACAGAAAGCAACTGTAAACGGAATTCCGGTACCGGTATTCTTTTTATTTTCTTTATTGAAATTCATTCTTTTATTTCTTATGACAATAAATAAGTTCCGATCCGATTACTCTTTTACCCAACCGGCCCGTTGAAAATCACAATTTTTCCAGTTATCGTTGATTCGGATATAAGTATCTTTTTGTTTTTGGGTAATCCATTTATCTAATATTTCCTCTCTTTTTTGTTCTTCCACCAATGATTTGAGTGTTTGATAATCATCAGCCAAATTGGCTTTATGTCCTTCGGTTCTGGAAATAAGTTTAACAATGGCAACCACTTCTTTTTGTTTTGAATTAATCATAGTAAATGAACTTGAAATGTCGTCCACCTTCATTCCATAGACTATCTTTCCGATTTCCGGAGGAAGCTCTTCCATTTCAAAACGGGAAGTTCCGGTATGGTAGCTGTTTCTTGAAGTATTAACCATCAACCCTTTATTATTCCGGGTATCTTTATCATACGAGAGATAAGTAGCAGCTTCTTCAAATGAAAATTTTTCCCCTTTTATATCATTCGCAATGGAATCCAATCGTAATGTAGCTTCTGACAATTCTGTTTCCGAAACTTTCGGTTTTAAGAGGATATGGCGAACATTTATTCGATCCCCTCTTTTTTCTATCAATTGCATGATGTGGAATCCGTATTCTGTTTCCACTATTTTAGATACTTTTTTCGGATCGGTTAAGTTGAAGGCTACCGCTGCAAATTCCGGGACCAATTCCGTTTTTCCCAAAAAACCCAGTTCTCCGCCTCTTTTAGCCGATTCGGGGTCTTCTGACCATAAACGGGCTAATGTGGAAAATTCCATTTCTCCTTTATTGACCTGATCTGTAAATTCTCGGAGTCTGTTTTTTACATAATCTAATTCCGTAAATGAAATTTTGGGTTCTACCGTAATGATTCCGACTTCTACCGTTGTGGGGATAAACGGAAGACTGTCTTGCGGTATACGGGAGTAGAATCGTCTGACTTCTCCCGGAGTAAGCCGGATTTCGCCGATCAATTTTTTCTGCATTTCTTTGACACTTTCGCTTTCTCGAATATTTTCCCTCCACTCTTCTCTTATTTGAGTCAGCGGTTTGTTGAGATATTCTTCTAACTTTTCTTTGGTTCCGACTTGATTGATTGCATAATTGGTTTGCAATTCCAACATTTTGGCTATTTCCGTTTCACTTACAACAATACTGTCTAATTTGGCTTGGTGCATATATAGCTTTTGTATAGCCATTTGTTCCGGGATGACACAATAGGGGTCTCCGTTTACCCGTTCTCCCTTCATTTGCATTTCCAATCGTATATTTTCGATATCGGATTTTAATATGGATTCATCCCCTACCACCCATATAACTTCATCGATTATGTTATCTTGAGCATGCGCTTCCGGAGATAAAAAAAACAGTATGGAACAAATGCTCCATACGACGAGTTTTATTTTTTTCATAAAAATTGAATTGTATTTTGCAACCTTATTCTTCATTATAATACTTTATTAATCCCTTTTTTTGTGCTGCATTATATAAATTATCTTCTAGATCCTTTAGAAATTCCATTTTTTTCTGATTAATAAGAATTTCCTTAATGGTTTGTTCCGCATATTCAAAGGGAGCATCATTGCCGGGTAAAAGATATTCTTTTATGTTCAAGAAGTAATAATAACTGCTGTCTTTTAATTCAAATTGTTTCTTATTTTGTATGGTAGAAACCGGATTGGAAAAGTCAGCCGGAATATTATCGATCACTTCATATAAATCGACCCAGTTATCATAAAAATAATCATAAATAACCGCATTTTGTACACTGTATTTTTCAATATTATCGATTGCCTCGGGAGAAGAAGACTTATACCATGATCTTACAGCATCTATTTGGGGCGCTTCTGCCGGAATTTTCAGAAAAATTCCTTTTATAAGAATCTTATCTAAATGAAATTTCCCTTGATTTTCTTCGTAATACTTTCGAACTTCTTCCGGATTGATATCTTTTGATAATTTCTCATTTACCAATTGGTCTTTGTATTGATAAATAATAAGCGATTTTCTGTAATTTTCAACCAATCGATCAATTTCTTCTTTACCGGATACATTCTTGGATGCAATATCATAAAATAAAATATCCCGCATCCACGAACGGATGTAATTTTCACTGAATATCACACTATCTTCTTTACTGAGACCCTTGGGTATGCTGCTTTCCAGTTCATCTCTTGTTAATATATTCCTCTCTATTTCGACAATAATATCTGAATTTTCCTTTTTGCCTTTGCATGCAGAAAGGAGGATCAAAGATAACAGGATGAAAATATAATATTGTCTCATGAAAGGTTAAAAGATATTATTTTAAAGATTCTACTGTTTGTTGATTGATAGTGACAGGATATTTTTTATTCAATTCTTCCAACCACTCCTTTTCCAACTGATTTTGATAATCTGTTATTACTTTTCCTTTGACATCCAAGTATGAATTCGGAGATTTTAATAATGTTCCGATTACAAAACTTTCCGGATAATCTGCCCAGGGTTTTGCTTTTCCGGATTTGAATACCCA
>DAIQOU010000465.1:0-4082 GCA_036787725.1 Bacteroidales bacterium | reverse complement strand
GAGCCCGAAACAACCTATTTGTAAAAAAAGAGAATTACTTCAAAGGTATTATCCCGAATAGAACCGATTAGGGTGAAATGATGTAATTCAGATAGTTTATTTGAGATCCATGGTTTCCACCCGCAGGCCAATTCATCAACTTAAGGAAAATCCATCTCTATTTATTATCTGCTCGGGCCCGATGCCGGTAAACTCTATTATTCTTGAAGAGAATATTAGCCGCATCCCTTTATTTCTTGAATTGATGACATTGACCTGGAGCCTTTTCCTTATGATTTCCTTTATCAGCTCTCCCTCTCGTGCGGGGCTGATCACCGGAATGAACCCTTCGCGTTGGAACATCAACAGCTATTTGCAAACCAAGAAAGGAAACCGAGAAGCTGAAATGGCCGATTTTCTGGTTGTGGATGCTCCTGCACTTCCGCGTGTCATGAAAGAAGGCGGATACCAAACAGCTCACATTGGTAAATGGCACTTAGGTGGCGGACGCGATGTGAAGGATGTACCCGGATTTGCGAACTACGGTTATGATGAATATGCCAGCACCTATGAAAGCCCCGATCCCGATCCGCTACTTACCTCCACCAACTGGATTTAGGCAGTAAGTGATAGTGTTAAAAGGTGGAACAGAACCGCTTACTTTGTCGATAAAGCCTTAGACTTTTTGCTGAGAAATCAAGGCGAATCTTGCTTTATCAACCTCTGCCCCGACGATATACACACTCCGTAGGTGGGGAATCCCGAAGAACAAGCCATTTCCACGGAAGCCATATACAAACCTCTAACCTTGACAATCTCGCCAAGAACGGTATTGAGATGACCCGCTTCTACACCGCTCCGGTGAGTTCGCCTACCCGTGCGGGACTGATGACAGGCAGATATCCCAATCGCTTCGGTATACGTGAAACCGTTATTCCGCCTTGGCGCGATTTCGGTCCGGATACCGAAGAAGAAACTCTTGCCGACATGCTTGGCAGTGCCGGATACACCAACCGTGCAATTATCGGCAAGTGGCCCCTGAGACATTCCTGCAAGAAATACTCCCCACTCGAAAGAGGATTTACCCATTTCTACGGGCATTTGAATGGTGCAATCGATTACTTCACTTACGAACGCGAAGGCGAAAACGACCGTCCGGCAGAAAGATCATCTATCCACGTAAGAAAGAAGTATTGTCCGGTCCGCAAAATACGTATGCTTCTATTGGGCCAAAGGAATTAGTAGAGAAAAAGGTTCTGTCACTACCGAGACAGGGCATGTAATCGACATTATGGCTACCTGTCGCGAATTATCGGGAGCTACTTATCCTACCGAATACAATTTGATCGGGAAGGTTGGAAGATTGTTTGTAGAGCTTGCGAGGATGCTTGGAAACTTTACAATCTGAATGAAGATAGAACGGAATTAACTGATTTGGCAGCTAAGTATCCTGATATAGTGGCAGAAATGGAGAAGCGCTATCTAATTTGGGAGAGGGATTATATGGTGGAGCCGCGTCCGTAATTTATCTCTATAGGGTAAGAAACATATCCTTGGTTTTTATTGAAAATCAGGGATTTATTTAAACCATTATCTATCACTGAATACAACCTCTTCAATCCCTCGGATTATACCGCATTTCTAAAAAATCACTACCTTTGCTAAATGAAAACAACAAACTCTATCGAAAATATCCTTGCCAATCTGGGTTTTGATGCGTTGAATCACATGCAAGAGACTGCATTAACAACCATTCTCGAAAAACGAAATGTTATATTGCTCTCTCCTACGGGTTCAGGGAAAACACTGGCTTATTTGTTGCCGGTTTTTCGATCGCTTCGGGAGGAAGTGAAGGAAGTACAATGCCTGATCATTGCTCCTTCCCGGGAATTGGTGCTCCAGATAGAGCAAGTTTGGAAAAAGATGAAAACGGGATATAAAGTGAATGTTTGTTACGGAGGCCATTCTTTGGAGACGGAACAACGTAACTTGAGTAATCCGCCGGCTGTTCTGATCGGAACTCCGGGAAGATTAAAGGATCATTTGGACCGAGGGTCTTTTAATCCTCGGCAGGTTCGGATATTGGTGTTGGATGAGTTTGACAAATCGTTACAGTTGGGCTTTCGGGAAGATATGGAGGATATTATTTCTCCATTGATTCGGTTGGAAAAAAGAATATTGACTTCGGCTACCTCTGATGTTGAAATACCGGGATTTACGGGAGTAACCTCTCCGAAAATATTGGATTTTACAAAAGAAGAACAAGAATCGGATCTTGCAGTAAAGCTGGTTCTTTCGCCGGAGAAAGACAAAATAGAATCATTATTTCAATTAATTTGTTCTATCGAATCCGAACCTACTCTTATTTTCAGTAATCATAGGGAATCAGCAGAACGGATTGCCGGTTTGCTGAACGAAAAAGGAATCCGGACCGGTTATTATCACGGTGGAATGGAACAGGAGGACAGGGAACGTATATTGATCCGCTTTCGGAATGGAAGTCTCAATTACTTGGCTACGACAGATCTGGCTGCCAGAGGATTGGATATCCCGGAGGTGAAAAATGTTATTCATTATCATCTGCCGTTGAAACAAACCGATTTTTTGCATCGGAATGGACGAACGGCACGAATGAACGCTTTCGGAACGGCTTACATCCTTTTACATACGGAAGAAACGAAGCCTGAATATATTCCCCGGCAAACAGAACATTTTTCTGTAAAAAAAACGTTGCAATTGCCTCCTTCTCCCGCCTTTCAAACAATCTATATCAGCGGAGGAAAAAAGAATAAATTAAGTAAAGGAGATATTGCCGGATTCTTTTTGCAACAGGGAAAGTTGGATAAAGCGGATTTGGGATTGATTGAAGTAAAAGATTTTATTTCTTTTGCAGCAGTCAGAGCCGATCGTGTCGAAAGCCTGTTGAAAGAAATAGAAGGTTGCAAGTTGAAAGGAAAGAAATATAAAATAGAAATAGCAGCTTCTCGTATTTAAGATAAGCCTTGAAAAAGAAAGAATTGGTTTCCATCACTTAACGGTCGTTTATAGAATTATTTCCGAACAAATCGGTTTTCAATTACTAAAAAATTGTTTTACATTTGTATGGTATGTAATCAATTAAATTAAAATTAGTAATATGAGAAAATATTTATTATTTGTTATGAGTATTTTTATAATCGGAAATGAAGGTTTTGCGCAGTCTAATGAGAATGTAAAGACGGTGAGTGTCGGAAATTTCAAGATAAGCCTTCTTTCCGAAGGGCAACAAAGAGGGAAAACCGACATTCTAATTGGTGCTACTCCCGAGATGCTGCAAAAATATGTTCCGGATCATACATTTCCCAATGCTGTAAATGCTTTTTTGGTTCAAATGCCGGATAAAAATGTATTGATAGATGCCGGGTTCGGAAGGAATCTGTTTGATAATATGCTTTCCTTGGGAGTTTCTCCCGAAAAGATCGATATGATATTATTGACCCATATGCATGGTGATCATATTGGCGGTCTTTTGCAAAGCGAACAAATCGCTTTTCCTAATGCCGAATTGTATTTACCTCAACCGGAATATGATTATTGGATGAGTGATGATGCCATGAACCGTCTTCCCGAAAATCGTCGGGGAGGTTTTGTGCAAGCCCGTAAGGTGATTTCTGTTTATAAAAGTAAGCTGCATTTGTTTGAACCGATTGAGCCGGAAATGAATGAATCAAACTTATTTCCCGGATTTAGAGGAATCGCTGCTTATGGTCATACTCCCGGACATACCGGTTACTTAATTGAATCTGCAAATGAACAATTATTGGTTTGGGGAGATTTGGCTCATGCCATGAATATACAAATGCCTTGCCCCGATGTTGCGGTAACCTACGACGTGGATCCGATGCAGGCAGTAAGTGCGCGTAAAAAATTGTTGCGTTATATTTCCAAAAATAAAATTCCGGTAGCAGGCATGCACATCGCCTTTCCCGGAATGGGGAAGATTACTGAGAGCGACGAGGGAGGATACATATTTTCTGCTTTCTGATACTTTTATAAGTTTGGTGAAGGGCCGTAAAAAGCCGGTCCGGCACGAGTTATATTGCCGGTCCGGCTTTTTAATTCTT
>DAIQOU010000057.1:0-15244 GCA_036787725.1 Bacteroidales bacterium | reverse complement strand
AAAATCGGTGATGATTCGGGTTACGAGTACCTTGTTTGTTTTATCCAACCCGTGTAATGGTTCGTCCAAAATCAACAACTCCGGATTTTTCACAAAAGCCCGGGCTAAAATAACCAGTCTTTGCTCTCCGAACGACAGTTTTAAAAAAGACGTTTCGGACAAATGTTCGATCTCGAAAAGCTTCATTGTGTCACGGACTTTTTCCGTTTGTTCCGGTGTACATTGTTTATACAGTCCGATGGAATCGAAAAAACCGGAACTGACGATATGTTTACAAAGTATATCTTTTTGATAATATAAATGGATTTCGGGCGAAACATATCCTATGCGTTGTTTAATATCCCAAATGCTTTCTCCCGTACCTCTTTTTCTTCCGAAAAGGGAAAACCGGTTGGCATACGCTTGCGGGTTGTCGGCATAAATCAGGCTTAACAACGTGGATTTACCGGCTCCGTTCGGTCCCAATAATGCCCATCGTTCTCCTCTGCTTATTTTCCAATGGAGATTTTTCAATATGGTACGTTTACCGTATATTATATTAATGTTTTGCATGTCTAACACCGATTCCCGGTTTGCCGTTTCGGATTCGATATCAGATGGAATTGTTGGAAGAGATAAAACCGGGAAAAGCCGATTCATCAATGAGGCATTACCAAGAAAATCACTTGTTGACATCTCCGGGAGGCATTCCTTATTCAAAACAGGTAATACTTTATTTATTATGGAAGGGATATCTTTCGGATCGGACAGAAGCAAGATAATATTGACTTGTCGGCTTTCGACCAATTGTACAAACAACTCGTTCAGTAATTTCCGGGAAGGAGCATCCAATCCGATATACGGATTGTCCAATATCAATACTCGGGGTCCGGAAAGCAGCATTCGAATAATCAAAAATTTCCGCAATTCTCCACTAGATAAAAGGATCAGCTTTTTATCGAGCAGTTCTTCTATTTGAAACAAAGAAAACAGTTCTCGACTCGTTTCATTGTCTTCCCCCTTGTTAATCAAATCCCGAACGGACGGAACGGAGTCTTCTCTTGCCGAATTCCAACGCTGTTGGTAATACATGTTTTTATAATCGGTCGTACTGTATATATCGGTAAAGGAGGCGGATTTGATCATTTCATACAACGGTCGCCCGTTTTCCGTTTCACCTGTTACGGAACCTCCTTTTAAAGCTGTCTTTCCGGTCAGATAATTGGAAAAAAGGGTTTTTCCCGCACCATTGGGTCCGATTACGGCCCAATGATCGTGACCTTTTAACTTCCAATTAAGTGGGCTTTTGAATTGAAATTCGGGAATACGAGCGACTGCATTTTCGATAGAAATATAAGATTGCATGCGGGTGAGATTTTTTGAGACGCAAACTTACATTATCTTTGCAATATAAAGTGGTTAAATTATGAAAAAATATAATTTCGATGAAATAATAGACCGTAAAGGATCCGGAGCTATAAAAACCGATTGGTTAAAGGAACAATTCGGTTCGGCGGAGTTAATTCCTCTCTGGGTAGCCGATATGGATTTTAAAACCGGAGATTTTATTATTGATGCCATACGAGAACGGTGTGATCATGGTGTTTTCGGTTATACTGCCGCTCCCGCAGGTTATATTCCTTCGATTGTAAAGTGGATCGAAAAAAAGCATCAGTGGAAAGTAGAAGAAGAATGGATCAATTATATTCCCGGAATCGTAAGGGGAATTGCTTTTAGCATAATGCGCTTTACCAAGCCCGGAGACAAAATTATCATACAGCCTCCGGTTTATCATCCCTTTCGGTTGGTACCGGAAATGAATGGAAGAATGGTCGTAAATAATCCGTTGAAAGAAAATGAAGGCAGTTATACTATGGATTTGGATCATTTGAAAAAAGTAATAGATAAAGATTGTAAATTGTTGATTCTTTGTAATCCTCACAATCCTATCGGTATTACTTGGGATAAGGAAACATTGATTGAATTGGCAGAAATTTGTTATCGTCATAATATATTGGTTATCTCGGATGAAATTCATTCGGATATGGCTGTTTTTTGGAATAAACATACTCCTTTTGCCACTGTTTCCGAAAAGGCACGTGTTAACAGCATTACTTTTATGGCTCCCAGTAAAACGTTCAATATTGCCGGAATCGTAAGTTCATATGCCATTATCCCGGATGCCGGAATCAGAAAACAATTCTATGATTTCTTAAGCGCCAATGAATTGAATGAAGGACATATATTTGCTTATATTGCCACCTTGGCTGCGTATGAACAAGGAAGCGATTGGTTGAATCAGATGATTCAATATATAGAAGGCAATATATCTTTCGTGAATAATTATCTTCAAGAGAATATTCCTTGCATTAAAGCTGTTATGCCTCAAGCTTCTTTTTTGGTATGGCTGGATTGTCGGGAACTGCAATTGCCTCAATCCGAATTGGTTGATTTGTTTATAAAGGATGCCGGATTGGCATTGAACGACGGCAGTATGTTCGGTCCGGGAGGAGAAGGATTCATGAGAATGAATATCGGTTGTCCCAAAAGCATCATCCAAAAAGGGTTGACCAATCTGAAAGAAGCAGTAGAAAAAATGGAAGCTATCCGAAAGCCACCCGAGGAATAGTACGAATATTTTCCGGCTCCTTCTTCCGAAGGTTAATAAAATGTTGAAATATTAAATTCGTCCGGCTCATTTATAATTAATGATTCGGATTACCTTTGTTTCCCCTTAAAATAAATGTAAGTATGGCAAAAGAAAATAAAGCTACCGGTCGACAACGATCAAAAACTCCAACCAATACAGAAGAAAGCGGACGCTTACAGCCTCAGGCCGGAGAAATGGAAGAAGCTGTGTTGGGAGCTATCATGATCGAAAAAGATGCCTATTCTGTTATAAGCGATATCCTTCGGCCTGAAAGTTTTTATGATAAAACGCATGAATTAATCTATCGGGCCATACAAGATTTAGCTCTTCAGCAAAAACCCATCGATATTATTACGGTTGTTGAACAATTAAAGAAGCGAGGCGATATAGATGCAATCGGAGGACCTTATTATATTACTCAATTATCCAGTAAAGTAGTTTCCTCTGCTCATATTGAATATCATGCTCAAATTATTGCACAAAAATACCTGGCCCGGGAATTGATTACTTTTTCGTCCGATGTGGCATCCAAAGCTTTTGACGAAACCATTGATGTGGATGATTTGATGCAGGATGCAGAAGGGAAATTATTTGAAATTTCTCAACGTAATGTAAAGAAAGATGTCACTCAAATCGATCCGGTAATTAAGGAGGCCATTGATTTGATGCAAATAGCAGCCCAGCGAACCGACGGACTCAGCGGAATACAAACGGGATTTAAGCACCTGGATAAGATTACTTCCGGTTGGCAAAATTCGGATCTTATCATCATTGCGGCACGGCCGGCAATGGGAAAGACTGCATTTGTGCTTTCCATGGCAAAGAATATGGCTGTTGATTTCAATACTCCCGTAGCTGTTTTTTCCTTGGAAATGTCGAACGTTCAATTGGTTAACCGGTTGATTGTGAATGTGTGCCAGATTCCCGGAGAAAAAATTAAAAACGGTCAATTGGAAAAGTACGAATGGGAACAGCTGGATTATAAAATCAAAGAATTGTTTGGAGCTCCTATTTTCATTGATGATACTCCCAGTTTGTCTGTATTTGAATTAAGGACAAAAGCCCGTCGGCTGGTAAAAGAGCATAAAGTAAAATGTTTGATCATCGATTATCTTCAATTGATGAATGCCAGCGGAATGAATTTTGGAAGTCGCGAACAGGAAGTGAGTATGATTTCCCGTTCTCTTAAAGGATTGGCTAAAGAGTTGAATATTCCGGTTATTGCCCTTTCCCAGTTGAACCGCGGAGTGGAAAGTCGTGTTGGTTCGGAAGGAAAACGTCCTCAGTTGTCTGATTTGCGTGAATCCGGTGCCATCGAACAGGATGCGGATATGGTTTGTTTTATTCACCGTCCGGAATATTATAAAATTTATACGGATGAAAAAGGCAATGATTTGATGGGGAAAGCCGAGATTATTATTGCGAAACATCGGAATGGAGCTACCGGAGATGTATTGCTCAGTTTCAAAAAAGAATTTGCTCGTTTTCAAAATTTGGATGATGACCAGATTGTTGAAGAATTTCAATCCCGTTATAACAGTCAGGAGGATTTAATTCCCGCTCCGTCTCCTTACGAGCAGAGTTTTACTAACCCGGGAAGTTCGGAAACTCCTTTTTAAACAGGTAAATGTCATTCGGTATTTGATATTACTTGTGAAAAAAATATTACTTTTGAGGGCTGAAAAAAAGAGGAACCATGAATATATCTTATAATTGGCTTAAAGATTACATTAAGACAGATCTGTCTCCCCAAGAATTGGGAGCAGCTTTAACTTCCATCGGCTTGGAAACGGGTACGATAGAAAAGGTGGAAAGTATTAAAGGCGGGTTGGAAGGACTCTTTGTGGGGGAAGTTTTAACTTGCGGAGATCACCCCAATTCCGATCATTTACATATTACGTCCGTGGATGTCGGAACAGGCGAAGCATTGCCTATTGTATGCGGCGCTCCCAATGTGGCAAAAGGACAGAAAGTGATCGTGGCTTTGATTGGGACGACTCTTTTTTCCGGAGAAGAAACGTTTACGATTAAGAAGACAAAAATAAGGGGTATCGAATCCAACGGCATGATATGTGCGGAAGATGAAATCGGAGTCGGAACGGACCATGCCGGGATCATAGTTCTTCCGGAGAATACTCCTGTCGGGATGCCGGCCAAAGAGTATTATCAGGTAGAGAATGATTATATTTTGGAAGTGGATATTACTCCCAATCGGATTGATGCGGCTTCTCATTTTGGTGTGGCTCGAGATCTTGCTGCCTATTTATTGCAAAACGGTTATCCTTGCGAATTGACGAAGCCGGGAGTAGAAGAATTTCAAACCGATGACCAAGCGGATGGTGTAACGGTAGTTGTTGATGATAAAGAGGGTTGTCCTCGCTATTCCGGTATCACTATTCGGGACATTACGGTAAAGGAAAGTCCCGAGTGGCTGAAAAACCGGTTGGAATCAATCGGTTTAAGATCCATTAATAATGTAGTGGATGTAACGAATTATGTATTACATGAATTGGGACAGCCGTTGCATGCTTTTGACTTGAAAGAGATAAAGGGGAATAAAGTGATTGTAAAGACGCTCCCTCAAGGTTCCAAATTTGTAACCTTGGATGGGGTGGAACGAACCTTGGATGCGGCCGATCTGATGATTTGTAACGATACCGCAGGAATGTGTATTGCCGGAGTCTTGGGAGGTTTGAAATCGGGAGTTACGGAAAGTACCACCGATATGTTTTTGGAATCGGCCTATTTCAATCCCACTCGAATCCGTAAAACAGCTCGTCGTCACGGTTTGAATACCGATGCTTCTTTCCGGTTTGAAAGAGGATGTGATCCGAATACTACTCTATATGTGCTGAAAAGAGCCGCTCTTCTTATTCAAGAAGTGGCGGGAGGTAAAATATGCGGGGAAATTCGAGATGTTTATCCCGATCCGATCGATAATACCGTACTTGAACTTTCATTGACAAAAGTAAATGAATTGGTGGGGAAAGATATTCCTTCCGATATCGTTATAAATATCCTTAAAAATCTGGAGATCGAAATTCTCAATGAACATAAAGATTTACTGGAAATAAGTATTCCTACTTACCGGGTAGATGTCGGGCGAGATGTGGACGTCATTGAAGATATTCTCCGTATTTACGGGTATAATAATGTGGAGATAAACGATAGTCTGAAATCCAATTTATCTTATCGGACGGAAGTGGATGAGAGTTATTCTTTACAAGAAATAATTTCGGAACAGTTGACCGGAGGCGGATTCAGTGAAATTATGAATAATTCGTTAACTGCTTCGGCCTATTACTCCGAGTTAACGGTTTTTCCCGAATCCGAATGCGTAAAATTGAAAAATCCGTTGAGTGCCGAATTAAATGTCATGCGTCAGACATTGTTGTTTGGCGGATTGGAGAGTATTCGATACAATAAAAACAGAAAAAATTCCGATCTGAGTTTTTATGAATTCGGAAATGTTTATTCTTATCATGCCGATAAGCATAAGGACGGAGACAGTTTATCGGGTATTGAAGAAGTGTTTAAGTTGGGGATGTGGCTTACGGGAAATAAAGTAGCCGGAAGTTGGCTCCGACCGGATGAACCTTCGTCGGTTTTTGAAATGAAAGCTTATGTTGAAGGTATCTTTTCTCGTTTGGGAATTCTCAGGAGGAAACCGTTAGCCACTTCATTTTCAGATGAATTATTTTCTGCCGGTTTGATTTACAAAACCGTTTCAGGCAGAAAATTAGGAATGTTTGGAATCGTTCACAAAAACGTTTGTAAAAGGTTTGATATTGATTCCGAAGTGTATTATGCCGAATTGGAATGGAATAATTTAATGAAAGAAGCAGAAACAAATCGCTTAAATTATAAAGAGTTATCAAAATATCCTTCCGTAAAGAGAGATTTAGCTTTATTGTTGGATAAAAATGTTTTATTTGAAGAGATTAAAAAGATTGCGTTCGAAACGGACAAAAAAATACTGAAAGAAGTTACTTTATTTGATGTGTATGAAGGGAAAAATTTACCGGAAGACAAAAAATCATATGCGGTCAGCTTTATTCTTCAAGATGAAGAAAAAACACTTAATGATAAACAAATAGAAAACATAATGCAAAAAATTCAACGTAATTTGGAGCAACGTTTAGGAGCTCAATTACGCGGATAAAAGTTTGATTACAGTATATGGGAAGAGCATTTGAATACAGGAAAGCAACAAAGCTGAAACGCTGGGGAAACATGGCCCGCGTTTTTACTAAATTGGGAAGACAAATTACCATTGCGGTAAAAGAAGGCGGTTCGGAACCCGATACGAATCCTCGGTTACGGGTACTGATGCAACAGGCAAAGAAGGAGAACATGCCTAAAGATAATGTAGAGAGGGCCATTAAGAAAGCTATTTCTAAAGATGAAGCCGACTACAAAGAAGTGGTATACGAAGGATACGGTCCTTATGGTATCGCTATTGTTGTGGAAACGGCAACGGATAATACAACACGTACGGTAGCCAATGTAAGAAGTTATTTTAATAAATTCGGAGGTTCGTTGGGGACCAGCGGAAGTCTTCAGTTTTTATTTGATCATAAATGTGTATTTAAGATTACTAAAAAAGAGGATATTTCATTGGAAGACTTGGAATTGGATTTGATTGATTACGGAGTGGATGAGATTGAGGAGGATGAAAACGAAATATTGCTTTACGGGGAGTTTCAATCCTATGCTGCCATTCAACGATATTTGGAGGAAAACGGATATGAAATTCACAGCGCCGAATTCGAACGTATTCCGAACGATTATAAAGAAGTAACAGAGGAACAGAAAGCTCAAATAGAAAAATTATTGGATAAATTTGAAGAGGATGATGACGTTCAAAACGTTTTTCATAATATGAAAATGGATTAATTCCGGTGAATAAATAAAAAAACAAAGGCAAAGAACCGGAACAAGTTCTTTTTGTCTTTGTTTTTTTATATATATTTGTTCTGAAAATAATGAGGATATACTTATTGTTAACATCATAATCCATAAATTAACTATTATCATGAGCAAAAAAAGAGTTTATTCTTTTGGAAACGGCCGGGCTGAAGGTCGTGCAGATATGAAAAATCTGCTGGGAGGAAAAGGTGCTAATCTGGCAGAAATGAATTTAATCGGAGTTCCGGTCCCTCCGGGATTTACCATAACTACGGAAGTTTGTTCGGAGTATTATGAATTAGGAAAAGAAAAAGTAGTAGAATTATTAAAACCGGAAGTAGAGAAGGCCATTGTGGCTGTTGAACAGTTGATGAATTCCACTTTTGGGGATATTGAGAATCCACTGTTGGTTTCCGTTCGTTCGGGTGCTCGGGCTTCCATGCCGGGTATGATGGATACTATTTTGAATCTGGGACTGAATGATGCTGTTGTAGAAGGGTTAGCCCGTAAAACAGGGAATCCACGTTTTGCTTGGGATTCTTATCGCCGGTTTGTTCAAATGTACGGGGATGTGGTGCTGGGAATGAAACCTGTCAACAAGAACGATATTGATCCGTTTGAAGAAATCATTGATCATATAAAAGAAGAAAAAGGAGTAAAATTGGATTCCGAATTAACGGTAGATGATTTGAAAGAATTAGTGAGTCGTTTCAAAGCTGCCGTATTGGAACAAACGGGGAAAAATTTTCCCGAGTCCGCTTACGAGCAATTATGGGGAGCGGTTTGCTCCGTGTTTGATTCATGGATGAATGAACGGGCTATTTTATACCGTAAAATGGAAGGCATCCCTGCTGAATGGGGAACTGCTGTAAATGTTCAAGCCATGGTTTTTGGAAATATGGGAGATACTTCGGCTACCGGTGTTTGTTTTTCTCGGGACGCTGCTACGGGAGAAGACATTTTTATCGGAGAATATCTTATTAATGCGCAGGGAGAAGACGTGGTAGCCGGTATTCGTACTCCTCAGCAAATTACGTTGGAAGGATCTCGTCGTTGGGCTCAATCTGCCGGAATTCCGGAAGACGACCGGCGTAAGAACTATCCTTCGATGGAGGAAGCCATGCCCGAAATTTACAAACAACTGGACGAGATACAGACTAAGTTGGAAAATCATTATAAAGATATGCAGGATATGGAGTTTACCGTACAAGAAGGAAAACTTTGGTTCTTGCAAACCCGGAGCGGAAAGCGTACCGGAGCGGCTATGGTAAAAATCGCCATGGATATGTTCCGTCAAGGAATGATCGATGAGAAAACAGCTTTATTACGTGTTGATCCGATCCGTTTGGATGAATTATTGCATCCTGTTTTCGATAAAGATGCGATTAAAGGCGCCCGCTTGATTGCTAAAGGATTGGCGGCATCTCCCGGGGCTGCATCCGGTAAGGTGGTTTTTAATGCGGATGATGCTTCGGATTGGGCAAAACGCGGAGAAAAGGTAATTATGGTTCGTATCGAGACCTCTCCCGAAGATTTGGCCGGAATGGCTGCTGCTGAAGGTATTCTGACTGCCAGAGGAGGAATGACTTCTCATGCTGCAGTTGTTGCCCGCGGAATGGGAAAATGTTGTGTGTCGGGAGCCGGAGCTTTGAAAATCGATTATGCATCCAAAACGTTGGAAGTGGATAATTTGATATTGAAAGAAGGAGACTATATTTCTATCAATGGCTCTACCGGAGATATTTTTATGGGGCAGGTAGCAACGAAAGAAGCCGAACCGGATGCCGACTTTGCAGAAATAATGAGTCTTTCCGATAAATATGCTCGAATGGTTGTTCGTACGAATGCCGATACGCCTCATGATGCAGCTGTTGCTCGTAAATTCGGTGCAAAAGGAATCGGACTTTGCCGGACGGAACACATGTTTTTTGAGGGAGAGAAGATCAAAGCCATGCGTGAGATGATTTTGGCGGAAAATGCGGACGGAAGAAAAGCAGCATTGGAAAAAATATTACCTTATCAGCAAGCTGATTTCGAGGGTATATTTGAAGTGATGGAAGGATTGCCGGTAACAGTTCGTTTGTTGGATCCTCCTTTGCATGAGTTTGTTCCGCATGATGAAAAAGGACAGCAGGAAATGGCTGAAGCCATGGGAGTACCTCTTAAGATAATTAAGCAACGGGTAGATTCCCTGCATGAACAAAATCCGATGTTGGGCCACCGAGGCTGTCGGTTGGGAAATACGTATCCCGAAATAACCGAAATGCAAACCAAGGCAATTTTGGGTGCAGCTTTGAATTTGAAAAAGAAAGGAATTGTTGCTTTACCCGAAATAATGGTTCCTCTGACCGGAATTTTGTATGAATTCAAAGAACAGGAAAGAGTAATTCGAGCTACAGCTGCCAACTTATTTGAAGAAACGGGAGAAACAATCGAGTTTAAAGTGGGAACCATGATTGAAATCCCGCGCGCAGCCCTTACAGCCGATCGTATCGCTTCTTCTGCCGAATTCTTTTCTTTCGGTACCAACGATTTGACTCAAATGACTTTTGGTTATTCGAGAGATGATATTGCTACTTTCTTACCTATTTATTTAGAGAAGAAAATATTGAAATTTGATCCGTTCCAAGTTCTTGATCAAAATGGAGTCGGACAACTAATGAAGTCTGCGGTTGAAAAGGGCAGAAATGTAAATCCTCAGTTAAAATGCGGAATTTGCGGAGAGCATGGCGGAGAACCCAGTTCTGTAAAGTTCTGTAACTCCATAGGATTGGATTACGTCAGCTGTTCTCCTTTCCGTGTACCTATTGCACGACTGTCTGCTGCACAGGCCGTAATTGAACAATAATAATTTAATCGGGTGTGCCAAGAATTCTTGGTACACCTTAATTTCAACATATGATGGAAAAATACTTGGTTTTTAAAACCCGGGACGAACTGGTACGAATAAAAGTGGAACGAATCTTATATTTTGAGGCCGAACGGAATTATACGAAATTGGTACTCACGAATGGAATTCAGTTCGTATTTACCGTTAATTTAGGAAAAATAGAGGGATTACTGGAAAAGCAAATAAAGTCTTATTCCACTATTTTAGTTCGGGTAGGAAAAAGCCATATCATCAATAAAAGTCATGTATTACAAATAAATTTGCCTAAAACCAAATTATTATTTTCTGCCCTGGATGGAAAGGCGAAAGAATTGATTGTACCCAAAGAGCCGTTGAAAGTACTTAAAGAAACCTTGGAACAAGAATTGTTGGAAGGAAAACAGGAACTCCCCGAGAATAAAGAGGTTCAAAAAACAGACGAGTAAGAAATGATGATTGTTAAAATAGGGAAAGCGCCCGATAATGATCTGATTGCAGATGATTTGTATGTGAGTCGGCACCATGCTATATTAACAATTCGGGGGGGAGAGTATATCCTTGAAGATTTGTCTTCAAAGAACGGTACGTTTGTGAATGGGCACCAAATTCTTCGTAAACGAGTAAACGTTACGGATCAAATATTATTGGGAAAACAATATGTCTTGAATTTGCGTGAATTGACAGATAATCAAACGGATTATTCGGAAGAATTTGAGTTATTGAAAGAGGTGTATGAAAAGTATCAGTCGGAAAAGGTAAAGATACAGTCTTCCAATCAGTTTAAGACACGCTTATTGCAATCTCTTCCTTTTGCATTGCCCGGAATGATTGGCATTGGTTTGGGTGTGACAACTTTAGCCGGTAGTAAATTGTTATATATAAGTCTTTTGGTTGCAGTGATAGCTCCTGTTGCAGGTATTGTCTTGGGGGCCGGGCAAGCCGCTAAGATTCCCGGCCAGTTACAGGAATTGAATGATAGATTCAAAACAAAATATGTATGCCCGAAATGCGGTGCATTTTTAGGAGAAATTCCTTGGCAGTCATTAAAAAACAGAGGAAAATGTCCTAATCCTTCCTGTCATGCGGAATGGAAATAATGTCCCTTTTCTGTACGGATAATAAATGGATTAAAAATGAAACAGAAATTAATAAATGAACTTATTCGATTAGCTTTCTCTGAGGATATAGGAGATGGAGATCATACTACGCTGTGTACTATCCCCGAATCGGCGAAGGGGAAAGTACGGTTAATCATTAAGGAATCGGGTGTATTGGCCGGTGTACGGATTGCCCAACAAGTTTTCAATGCATTTGATAAAGAGTTGAAAACAGAGACATTTATTCATGATGGGGAAGAAGTAAAACCGGGTGATATTGTTTTTACGGTAGAAGGAAAAGTTCGCTCGCTGTTGCAAACCGAACGATTGGTACTTAATATTATGCAACGAATGAGCGGCATTGCTACTACTACCCGTCGATATGCAGATCAACTGAAAGGAACCAAAACAAAAGTGTTGGATACACGGAAAACAACTCCCGGAATGAGAATGTTGGAAAAAGAAGCGGTCCGAATCGGAGGAGGAGTTAACCATCGTATAGGATTATTTGATATGATCTTATTAAAAGATAATCATGTGGATTTTTCCGGAGGAATTGAAAATGCCATTCGAAATGCTCAACAATATAATAAAGAAACCGGGAAAAATTTAAAGATCGAGATCGAAGTAAGAAATTTCTCGGAGTTGGATGAAGTATTGAGAGTGGGAGGGGTAGATCGTATTATGTTGGATAATTTCACTGTTGAAAATACCCGGGAAGCGGTTCGCCGGATCAACGGGCAATATGAGACCGAATCTTCCGGAGGAATTACGTTCGATACATTGAGAGATTATGCTTTATGCGGAGTGGATTATATTTCGGTAGGTGCCTTAACCCATTCCGTGAAAAGTTTGGATATGAGTCTTAAAGCGGATCAATTATAATTAATATGCCCGATTCGGAATTATTTCAAATAGATCTGAAACAGATACTTCGGGCTAAAGCGCCTCAACAGGCAAAAAAAATACCCGGATTCTTGATTAGCCTTCTTTCCCGTATTATTTGCCGGGACGGATTGAATGATTTCCTGCGGGTAAACAATAATGCCACCGGAGTAGATTTTATGAAAAATGCTGTTAAGTATTTTGAGATTGATCTGAAGCTTAAAGGAGAAGAGAATATTCCCCCTTTTTCCGAAAAAGCAGTGTTTGTAGCGAATCATCCGCTGGGAGGATTGGATGGAATTTGCCTTTCTGCCGTGTTGGGGGAAAAATATAATGAGCAAATAAAATATTTGGTAAATGATTTGCTTTATTTCATAGAACCCTTAAAATCTATTTTCGTTCCGATAAATAAACACGGATATCAGGCAAAAGGAGGTGCGCGTTCCATTAATGAAGCTTTTCATTCCGAAAATCAAATTATTACTTTTCCGGCAGGAATATGTTCTCGAAAGATAAAGGGAAAAATCCGAGATGTGGACTGGAAGAAAATGTTTATAGTAAAAGCGGTAGAATATAAGCGCAATGTGGTTCCTGTTTATTTTGAAGCTCGTAATACCGCTTTCTTTTATACCATTGCAAATATAAGGAAGGCATTAAAAATCAAATTTAACTTAGAAATGTTACTTTTGCCGAGCGAAATGTTTAAAAGTAAAGGATCTTCTTTTACTATTTATTTCGGCAAACCAATACCTTGGCAAACATTTGACTCTTCAAAAAGTCCCCGGGCTTGGTCCGAAATCGTAAAAGAAGAGGTGTATCAATTGAAAAATAAAGTAAAATAATGGAAGATATTATTCCCAAAGTAGATCGAGAACTGATTTTATCCGAATTAACCGACAATAAATTGTTGCGCAAAACCAATAAATCGGGTAATGAAATATATCTTTTTACTGCTCATAATGCTCCTAATTTGATGAGAGAAGTAGGGCGGTTGCGTGAAATCGCATTTCGATTTTATGGGGGAGGAACCGGGTTGTCTTGTGATCTGGATGCTTTTGATACGATGGAAAATCCATATAAACAATTGATTGTTTGGGATCCGGAAGAAGGAGAGATTTTGGGAGGATATCGATTTTTATGCGGAAATGAGGTCATTCTGAATAAGGAAGGACAACCGGCTAATTTAGCGACTGCCGAACTCTTTCATTTTTCTAAACGATTTATAAAAAATTACCTTCCTCGAACTGTCGAATTGGGACGTTCTTTTGTATCCTTGGATTATCAATCTTCTAAAGCCGGATCCAAGAGCCTTTTTGCATTGGATAATTTATGGGACGGATTGGGTGCTTTATCGGTAATCGATCCTTCTTTACAGTATTATTTTGGAAAAGTGACCATGTATAATACTTACAACCGCGAGGCTCGTAACCTTATCCTGTATTTCTTGAATATGTATTTTCGGGATAGGAAGAAGTTGGTAACACCTATTCATCCTTTACAAACCAATACGAATTACCGGAAACTGAAAAAAATATTTAATGGTTGGACCTACAAAGAAGATTATAAGATTCTGAATACGGAAGTTCGAAAATTAGGAATCAATATCCCGCCATTGGTAAGCGCTTACATGAGTCTCTCTCCGGAGATGAGGGTATTTGGAACTGCTGTTAACGAGGAATTCGGAGCTGTAGAAGAAACGGGTATTCTGATTGATTTTAATGAGATATTTGAAGACAAGAAAAAACGACATATAGAGTCTTTCTTAAAAGAAGGACATCCGCCCGGTTGGATACACCGGATCAGAACATTGATCAGCAGAAAGAAAGAATAGTTCTTAGCTTTTTTCCTTTCTTTTTTTCAGTATCCTGTAAATGTATACAAGAATTATTCCGGCCAGTGTATGGATAAAAGAAACAGTGGTCCATTTTATCTCGGAGTCGGAAATGATTCCGAAAGTCGATAAAGTAGAAGTAACCGTAAATACGAGCCAAACAGGAAACCAAAGCATATAAGTTTTTATTTCGAGGCAATATCGCAGAAAAAAGTTCCAAAAGATAAATGCAAAGGGTGAGTAAACCTCAAATATATAATTGATGTTATAAAGCCGTTTCGCTATAAAGTCGGCAATAATAAGAACAAATCCCGGAATACCTACAGATAATATAAAACCGCATATTCCGCCTATAAAAAAAATACTTCCCAACTCATTTATAAATTTGTATTTGGAAGATGCCATTCCTATAAAATACATAAGCAGTATAAGTTATCTGGGATTCGAAGTTACAATCAAATAATTAAAAAACGAAATCGAAATTTTTCACTTCGGTTTATTATAGTCAGATAATGACGTGCTCACCCGGGTAATAAATAAATAATTGGTAAGTAATTCCTTTCCGGCAACCCCAAAAGAAAGTATCGGCCGGTAAGAACTTTTTAAGAAAGATTATTGTTTTAAGTTAAAATAAAAACTAATTCATTTTGTTTTGGTTGTTGTTGCAACTAATATATCTTTGCATATTATTTCACAATAATTCTTGTATCTTATGAATAGAATCCGGATAACACTTGCTTTGATAATGATTTGTACTGTAGGACAATCTCAATCAACATTAACATTGCAAGATTGCAGGAAGTTGGCAATAGAGAACAATAAAGCGCTTAAGATTGCCTCCGAACAGGAACAAGTTGCCCGGTATCAGAAAAAAGAAGCATTGATGCAGTATTTTCCCAAGCTTTCTTTTTCGGGTGCTTATTTGCATTTACATGATAAAATGCATCTGATTTCCAAGTCATCTATCCCTTCATCTTTACAAATTCCGGATTTAACAGGTATGGGACTTCCCATTCCCGGGCTGG
>DAIQOU010000464.1:0-4091 GCA_036787725.1 Bacteroidales bacterium | reverse complement strand
TTGTACTTCCGAGCAACAGCAGCCACAGAATTACAAGTGAAAGGTGTAATGTTTTTTGTCTCATAAGTTGTTTATTATAATTATTTTAATGAAAATGTATTTAAGTCTCAAGAATAAACGCTTTCACTAATTAAATGTTTAACTAAATTTATGTGAACCTTTAAATATTGAGCAAAAATAATGCCTATTTGTAAAAAGATAAGTGTTTTTATCAAAAAAGATTTAATAAGAGTGAAATTTAATATTTTAGTGTAATCTATCCTTTGATAAACTTCCCCGGAAGGTGAGGAAATAGTCTACAATCCGGGGAATCGGGAATGGTTGGGGATTCATTGTTTTTTATTACTTTTGCGAATAACTTGATAGTATAAAGTCTGCTCGGCAATTTTGCACAGTTCTGCCGACCGGACCATACCTTAAATGATAACTGTACATGAAACCCGCATACAAAAATCGGTCTAAAACGGATGAACGACATGCGGATTTCATATGACCTTTAAATAGATATACATATGAAACAAAAAAAAGGCTTTTCTTCGTTTCCCCGGAATTACTGGATTGTAATCATTATGGAGTTCTTCGAACGGGGTTCTTATTATGGTGTAATGTCGGTGCTTTCCGTATACTTGACTACCGGGGTCGAGTCAGGCGGATTGGGATTGGATACGAGTCAGGCCGGATTGATCAGCAGTGTTACTAAACCGTTGTTGTATTTATTGCCTATCCTTTCGGGTGCGATTGCCGACCGTTACGGTTACCGGCGGGTACTCATGGGAGCTTTTGTCGTTATGAGTACAGGGTATTGGCTTTCGGGATTGAGTACCGGATACGATACAATCTTCATGTGTCTTATATTGATGAATATAGGTGCGGGATTCTTTAAACCTCTTATTTCCGGAACGATTGCCCGCACCACCAACGAAGAAAATTCGGGATTGGGATTCGGGATATTTTATTGGACCATCAATCTCGGCGCTTTTATTTTCCCCTTGTTTTTGGTTCCGATGTTGAAGAAGGAATCTTACAGTTATATCTTTTTCATGGCAGCGATTGCAACGGGCGCTTTATTGCTTTTGAATATTTTCTTATATAAAGAACCCGAAAAGCCCAAAACCACTAAGTCATTGAGCGAAGTGCTGAAAGGGGCGTTGTTGGTGTTGAAAGACGTTCGTTTTGTGGTGATGATTGTTATTTATTCCCTATTTTGGATTCTGTATTTCCAGATGTTTGATTCTGTATTGTGGTATGTTCGGGATTATATCGATGCGGCTCCGTTGAACCGGGCCGTCAATTCTTTTTTGGGATTGTTCTCCGATAACCCGGAATGGAAGTTCGATGTGGAACACATTACCGTATTGAATGCGGGGACCATTATCTGTTTGCAATTCTTTGTTTCTGCCATTGTTAAGAATTTCAAACCGTTGCCTACCATGATTACGGGGATTGCTTTCGGAACGATCGGTATGGCCATTCTGGCTATTTCCCAGAGTGTTTGGGTACTGATGGCGGGAGTGATTGTCTTCACCTTGGGCGAAATGACTGCTCATCCCAAGTTCCTTTCCTATGTCGGAATCATTGCCCCGGAAGATAAAAAAGCGCTTTATTTAGGGTATTCTTTCTTATACGGAGTGATCGGAAGCGGTGTCGGAGGAATTTTGGGTGCTAAGTTATATGTGCATTATATGGAAAAAATGAATCAACCTTCCACTTTCTGGTTGATATTTGCAGGCATCGGTGTACTGACCGGTGTCGGATTATTTTTGTATGACCGTATTGTCGTTAAAACCCGGAGTAAATGAGGCGGGAAGATTGGTTGCCTACCACGAAAAAAGAAGTGGAAGCCCGGGGATGGACGGAATTGGATGTGATCCTTTTCTCGGGAGATGCGTATGTCGACCATCCTTCTTTCGGAACGGCCGTTATCGGCAGAACGTTGGAAGCTTTGGGACTTCGGGTTGCTATTGTACCTCAGCCCAATTGGCGGGATGATCTGCGTGACTTCAAGAAGTTGGGAGTTCCCAAGTTGTTTTTCGGAGTATCGGCCGGAGCCATGGATTCCATGGTCAATAAGTATACCGCCAATAAACGATTGAGGTCGGAGGATGCCTATACCCCGGATGCCCGGACCGATATGCGTCCCGACTATCCGACGATTGTTTATTCCAATATATTAAAAAAGTTATTTCCCGATACGCCCGTTATTCTCGGTGGGATTGAAGCTTCTTTGCGTCGGCTGGCCCATTACGATTATTGGCAAGATAAGTTATTACCGGGTATTTTACCCGTTTCGCAAGCGGACTTGCTGATCTACGGAATGGGAGAAAAACCCCTCAAAGAATTGGTGAGGCTGTTGCAGAACGGAAAGCCCGTTAAAGAGATCGATTCTCTTCCTCAAACGGTTTATTTTCGTACGACCGTACCGGAAGCGGAGGAAAAAGATATCCTGCTTTTTTCTTATGAGGAGTGCTTGGAGAGCAAGAAAAAGCAGGCAGGCAATTTTCGATATATAGAAGAAGAATCCAATAAACAAAGCGTTTCCCGCTTGATTCAGCAAACCGGAGAGGGTTATGTCGTGGTGAATCCTCCTTATCCGGCCACTACCACGGCCGAAATCGACGAAAGCTTTGATTTGCCTTATACCCGCTTGCCTCATCCCAAGTACAACGGGAAACGAATCCCTGCGTATGAAATGATCCGTCATTCGGTAAATATTCATCGGGGTTGTTTTGGCGGTTGTGCTTTTTGTACCATTTCCGCTCATCAGGGGAAGTTTATCAGTTCCCGTTCGGAAGCATCGATCTTGAAAGAAGTTCGTAAAGTAACGGAGATGCCGGATTTCAAAGGGTATATCAGTGATCTGGGGGGCCCTTCCGCTAATATGTATGGTATGAAAGGAAGGGATGAAGGACTGTGTGCCCGTTGTAAGAGACCTTCCTGCATTTTTCCGAAAGTCTGTTCCAATCTGAATGCAGACCATACACCTTTGCTGGATTTATACCGGAAAGCCGATAAGATAAAAGGGGTGAAAAAATCGTTTATCGGAAGCGGAGTACGGTATGATTTGCTTTTATCCCCCTACGAGAACGGAGAATACGCCAAAGCAGCACGTGATTATACCCGCGAACTGATTTCAAAACACGTGTCCGGACGATTGAAAGTGGCTCCGGAACATGCGGCGGAAGAAGTGTTGCGGTTGATCCGTAAACCTTCGTTTGACTTATTTCGTTCGTTTAAGAAAGTATTTGACCGTATCAATAAGGAAGAAGGGATGAATCAACAGTTGATCCCTTATTTTATGAGTTCTCATCCGGGATGTTCCGAGACGGACATGGCCGAGTTGGCCGTGCTGTTTAAAGAGTTGAATTGCCAACCGGAGCAGGTGCAGGATTTCACACCGACTCCCATGACTTTGGCTACGGAGATGTATTATACCGGGCTGAACCCTTATACCTTAAAATCGGTTTTTACGGCTCGTACGAAAGAGGAAAAGCTGAATCAGCGGAAATATTTCTTTTGGTACAATAACGATTACAAACCGGAAATCATCAAGTCGCTTCAACGATTGAAAAGAAGCGATCTGCTGGATAAATTGTATCCGAAAACAACGAATAGAAAATCCGGAAACCGGAAGTGAAGGGGTGGAAAAGGAGAATTGTCCCTTTCTGTTTCTAAAGCACGGGATGTCGGAAACTCAATGCCGATTGCCTGTTGCCCATATTGACCGGGTGATGGGACAAATTCTTATATATATCATTAGTAAAACCGTATGCGGTTTTATCAACAAACCGCCGGCGGTTTCACCGGAAAACCGCTAGCGATTTTACCGACAAACCGTATGCGGTTTTACCGGCAAACCGTATACGGTTTTATCGGCAAGCCAACCGTGGAGATAGAATAGACCTGTTTGAGGGAACTGAAAAGCCCTGTTTGGGCGCCGAACCATCCCCTGCATCTCTGCGCACCGTTATTTTCCTTCTGTCCTTTTCCATTTTTGGTATGCTTGGCTTCCAACCGATTTTCCGTTATATTTTCAATAATGTCAGTTTTTAGTTACTTTTGTAACAATACAAAAATGGATAGAAGAATAACCT
>DAIQOU010000463.1:0-4091 GCA_036787725.1 Bacteroidales bacterium | reverse complement strand
ACAATTGACGGAACGATTTCACAGTTCATCTGTAAAATGAACGTACCGCCCCCCACCTTTGTTACGGCTGATAAGGTAAAGAACGCCTATTTAGAATAAGGAGTGAAGCAAGACACATTCCTAACTCTAATTTGCAAAACATAATCAGTAGTTTTCCCGGAAGGTGGGATACAACAGAGTGGAAGGCACATATTCCAACTATTGCACGATATACAAGCACATGGAAAGCTATATCCGTTAGGAATAATTCCCTGTTTTAATATTATTTCAAATAATTCTTTCACAAAAAGAAAACCTATCTTTTAACTAAGTATCAAAAACTTTTTTCTATCTTTGCATTGTTGGATCAAACAGGGAATGGGACTTCCCTATTATAAACCGCTAATATAAATAGCTGATAGTTCCTGCTTAATTAATCAACGAATGATTATGAGTAGGAATTTTGTATTTACAGACCTTTCGGTTAGCGGTATAATCACTGAAGACAAAATAATTAAGATATGCTCATGTAGTAAAAAATTACATGGGCCATACTTGTTTGTATTTATATGTGTTAATTAAAATAATTGGATTATGAAGATTACAAAAACAGAAGCAATCGAGATTCTCGATTCACGGGGTAATCCCACAATAGAAGCGAACATTACACTGGAAGACGGCACACAAAGCCGTGCTATGGTTCCCGGCGGAGCATCAACCGGAGAACGTGAAGCAACAGAACTGCGTGATGGTGACAAAAATCGTTACGGCGGTAAAGGAGTATTAAAAGCGGTTGAGAATGTAAACAAAACAATTGCAGAAGTAATCACAGGAAAAAGTTTTATCAGTCAGCGTGAACTCGACTACATGATGATTGAACTGGACGGTACTCCGGGCAAATCCAAACTTGGAGCAAATGCAATCCTTGCCGTTTCAATGGCTTATGCCCGCGCAAAGGCCATGAGTATGAAATTACCCTTGTACCAATATCTGGGAGGAAGTAACGCCTATATACTTCCTGTTCCCTGTATGAATGTTATCAATGGCGGTAAACATGCCGATAACAATGTAGATTTTCAGGAATTTATGATTGCCCCGCACAATGCTCCTTCTTTCAGGGAAGCCATACGCATGGGCGAAGAAGTATTCCATTCATTAAAATCCGTATTAAATGGTAAAGGTTACAGCACAGGAGTTGGGGATGAAGGAGGTTTCGCTCCTAACCTGAAATCAAATGAAGAAGCTGTAGAAGTAATTCTCGAAGCTATTTTAAAAGCCGGCTATAAGCCGGGAACGGACGTAAGCATCTGCCTTGATCCCGCAACCAGTGAACTATGGGATAACGGCAAATACAAAATGTTTAAGAGTACAGGCAAACTTCTTACCGGTGATGAAATGATTAAATTGTGGGAAAGCTGGATTAAGCAATATCCTATTGTTTTACTTGAAGACGGATTGGCTGAGAATGACTGGGCAGGTTGGCAAACCCTTACTAAAGAGTTAGGTAACAAAATCGAATTAGTTGGTGATGATATTTTCTGTACCAACAAAAAGATTTTGCAGGAAGGCATTAATAAAGATGTAGCCAACTCCATCCTTATCAAACTAAACCAGATAGGAACAGTAACGGAAACATTAGAAACAATGGAACTGGCGAAAGATAATGGCTATAACTGTTTTATATCCCATCGAAGTGGTGAAACGGTCGATACGTTTATCTCCGATTTGACAGTCGGACTAAATGCCGGACATATCAAAACAGGAAGCGGATGCAGAGGTGAACGTATTGAAAAGTTCAATCAATTCCTGCGTATCGAACACGAATTAGCAGGCAATTCTGTCTTTGCCGGGAAAAAGACGTTTAAGAATGTTTTGTAATAAATGATTAAATTATTGGTATTAGTTTCTTTAAGGGGAGGTATTGGGAGTGCATTACGTCATGATGGGTAGTACGGTTGTTTCCTTTTATTTTCCCCTTAGGGACTTTTATCGTAAATATAGCAGGTTGTTTCATTATCGGGCTATTAATGGGACTTTCCACCCGATTTGCTATTCTTAATAATGAATTAAAATTCCTGTTAATTGTAGGATTTTGCGGTGGCTATACTGCTTTTTCAACTTTCTCTGAGGAGAGTATGAGATTGTTTGAAACAAGAAATTGCTTGATCCTTACCCTTTATATAACAGCAAGAGAAATTCTTCGTTATGGGCTTTGCAGTATTTGACAAGAGCATCTTGTTCGGAGGCTTTGACCACCTGAAAAGCAAGCCGAGCAAAGGATGTTATCCGCAAATTATCAGTCGGTTATTCTCGTTTGGCTGTTGTTCGCTTTTTTCTTAGATTTTTATTTCAAAAAAGTTATATTTCCCTAAAAAAACTATATTTTTTCTGCAAACAGCTCCCATTTAATGAATCTTTGTAATTTTGTATGTGTTATTGAGTAAAATAATTTATTCAATCCTTCGGTTATGTGCTTTATTGATAATATTTCAAGTGTGATAATGTGATGAAAGATAGTACAATACAAGAAGTTTTTACAAATGCCCTCAAAATAAAATTTCCCAATAAGACGCAGGTAATAAATCTTTTGATGGATAACTTATCCTTAGGAAAGGAAGCCGTTTATCGCAGGCTGCGTGGAGAAGTTTCTTTTTCATTGGAAGAGGTGATCTTGGTTTCAAAATCATTGCATCTTTCATTGGATCAGATTTTCGGTATTTCTACTCCTAACAGCAGGCCGTTCCAATTAAAAATGACTGATTTCGGGAATCCTTCCGAAGCGGATTATTTGGAGATGGAAAATTTCGTCGAGTTTCTGAATAATACTCGTGAGGATAAGTTTACGGAGCTGGGCTCTTCTTCCAATATTATGCCTCAGGTCATTTTTTTTAATTATAAGCAGTTAACAAAGTTTTTTGTAATGCGTACCAACCATCAATGGTACGGATTGGATGGAATAAAGAACTTGAATGATGTAACAATATCCTTTCGAATGAAAGATATTCTGAAAAGGTATATTGAAGAAATGAAGTATGTTAAGAATACTTATTATGTGTTGGATAATATGTTTTTTTATTATTTGGTAAATGATATACAGCATTTTTTTCAGGTGAGTTATATTTCAAAAGAAGATGTGTTGTTGTTGAAAGAAGAATTATTGGAATCTATCGATAACCTTGAATTACTGGCTGCAAAAGGTCATTATGAAACCGGAAATAAGATTCATTTTTATCTTTCGAAAGTTAATTTCGAGAGCACTTACAGCTATTTCTTGAGTGACAAGTATACTTTAAGTCTTTTTAAGACCTTTACCTTGAATGCTTTTACTTCTTTTGAAACGGAAACTTTTGAAAAGTTGCATAAGTGGATACAGTCCCTGAAGCGCTTCTCCACTTTGATTTCCGAATGCGGAGAGGTGGAACGAATTAATTTTTTCAATAAACAGAGAGAGTTGGTTCATTCATTTTTGAGTTGATTTATAGTAGGATCGATCCCTTAATTTCTTTCCGGGTGCAGCCCGTTAAAATCGACGGATGCAACCTTTATGATGTTTGTGCGTTTAATCAGAGAATAAGAAAATAAAAAATAACGTATGAAAATGACAGGTAAATTTTATGCATTGTTGATTTGTTGCGGATTAATATTTGCAGCAACAGCATGCAGTTCATCCAAGAAAAGTATGACAGAACAAACCGTTTTGGATATAACTTCCTTAGAATGGAGATTAGTATCCGTGAAAGCAGCTTCGGGAGAGTTGTTGACTCCCGCCAAAGACAAATCATTGCCTACTTTGAGAGTCACTCCGGAAGGAAAAGTGTTTGGTTTCGGAGGATGTAACAGCTATACGGGGAGTGCTGCCATAAAAGGAAAATCGGTAAAATTTGAACATCCGGCTTCTACAATGAAATATTGTATGGAGACTATGGATATTGAAAATGCGTTGCATAATGCGTTGATATCAAGTGATAATTACGTAATTGAAAATGGAGATCTGGTGCTGAAAAAAGGGGATGAAGTATTGGCCAATTTCAGTACTTTCAGGTAATCGTCTCTTTAATTGCCGGAGTTTCGCAGGCGAAAGCATTAAGCCGCTATGGAGAGCCGGGTTTCAT
>DAIQOU010000056.1:3722-15252 GCA_036787725.1 Bacteroidales bacterium | reverse complement strand
CACAAGACAAAAGAATCGAAAATATATTAATTCCGGATTAATTTCGATTAATTCCGTGATTTCTTTCTGATATTAATAAGAAATTAACCGGATAGGTAATATGTCCCGTTTACATTTGTTATGTCCTATAAAACAAATGAAGTTCCACTCAATTTTAAATTAATATTATGAAAAGACGAATTATTACTCCCGGAGAAATCTCGTTTCCTCCTTTCGTATTGGATTCCGGATAAGCTCTTTCATGCGGAACTGAAAAAGAAGATGATTTTGAAGACCGGTCACTGTCAAAATGATGCGAAACCCTTTTAAGGGGAAGTACTGTTGTGCCTTTATTGGAATAAACCAAGTAAAACTTAATAATATTGAAATTATGAGAAAACAACTCCAATTAATTATGTCAAATCCTTAGTGAATGCAAACTCCGCAGGAAAGTAGGATGACTATCGATAACTATTTTAATTATGTAAGCTTTAATTTATGAAACCGGTGAATAAAAGGAATACGGAAAAGTATGACTGTGACACCCGTTTCGGATGACCTTTAAAAAAATAACATATGAAAATAAACTATATAAACAAATCGAACCCCGGGGGTATATATCACCCTGCGCCGTCTCGGGCAGTAATGCGATTTTTAACCGTACTGTTACTGTTTGTCGGTTTTAATTCCTATGCTCAAACACAAAGCCGAACAGTCAGAGGTACCGTTGTGGATGAGACAGGAGAAGCCGTTATCGGAGCCGGTGTAGTGGCTAATCCCGCTACCGGTACCATAACCGATCTCTCCGGAAAATTTAGTCTTAATGTACCGTCGGGTACGAAACAACTTGTAATTACCTATATTGGATATAAGACTAAAACAGTTGATATTACAAACGAGAATGACTTGATGATCACATTACAGGAAGATATTCAGAAGTTGGATGAAGTGGTAGTGGTCGGATACGGAACTCAAAGAAAAGTAAACCTCACCGGAGCCATAGCGGCAATTAACAGTGAAGACTTGATTGCTACGAAGAGTCAGAATGTCCAGAATATGTTGACCGGTAAAGCTTCGGGAGTTCGTGTGATACAAAAAACATCCGAACCGGGAGAGTTCAACAATCAGTTTGATATTCGCGGATTCGGTTCTCCTCTTATCGTAATCGATGGAGTTCCTCGCGGGGATATGGAACGGATTGATCCGAATGAAGTAGAATCAATCTCTGTATTGAAAGATGCTTCTGCGGCGATTTACGGAGTTCGGGCGGCCAATGGAGTTGTGTTGATCACAACCAAGAGAGGAGAAAAAAACAAAGCAAAGATTGATTACAACATGTATTACGGTTTTCAGACTCCGGCTGAATTGCTGAAACCGGTAGATGCAATCGGTCGTATGACCTTATTTAATGAGAAACAAATGCGCAATCTGGAAAATCCGAGCCGGAAGTATTCCGATGAGCAAATAGCCCCTTATCTCAACGGTGAAAGGCAATCTACCGATTGGTATGATGCCGTAATGCGCAGTTCGGCTCCGCAACAATCTCACAATGTCTCCATTAGCGGCGGCGGTGAAAAAGTGGACTATTTTATCAGTTTCGGTTATATGGATCAAAAAGGTTTTTTCAAGTCGGATGCGTTGGATTATAATCGTTACAATGTTCGTTCCAATATCAATGCACAGATTACAAATGATCTGAAGATATCCGTAAAACTGAGCGGAATGTTGGATGACAGGGAAGGGAATTCGAAAGATTCATGGGAAATATTTAAGAATTTGTGGCGTTCGGCTCCGGATGATCCTATTTATGCCAATAATACGTTTCCTTATTTTCAAAAACCTCAAAGTGCCGATGATAATCCGGTTGCTTTGATCGATAAAGATATCAGCGGTTATAAGAAAAGAGGAAATAAATTGTTTCATTCTTCTTTTGAGGGGGAGTATACCGTCCCTAAAATAACGGGATTAAAGGTAAAAGGTCTTTTCAGTTATGACACCAAGGTTAATGATGAATCGTTATGGACCAAAGAGTATAAATTCTATGAGTATAATGAGGCCGCCAACAATTATAATGGTACTACCCGGTTGGGACCTACTCAATTGCGACGTACTTATAGAAATAATTGGAGTACGCTTTGGCAGGCTTCCGTTAATTATGATAATACATTTGAAGGGCATCATGTATCCGGTTTACTTTTATTTGAAGAGGTACATAGCGTAGGAGATAATATTTATGCTCAACGTAATTTTTCGATACCTTTACCTTATCTATTTGCCGGGAACTCCAATGAACAGGTGGGGAACGCAGATCCTAAAGGGCTGACCGAGAATGCTTCCCAAGGATTTGTAGGGAAGTTTAACTATGATTACAACGGACGTTATTTGGCGGAATTTTCTTTCCGTTACGATGGTTCTTCCAAATTCCCGAAAGACAGCCGGTGGGGATTCTTTCCCGGGGCATCGGTGGGTTGGAGAATGTCGGAAGAGTCGTTCTTAAAAGACAATCTGAATTTCGTTGAAAACCTGAAGCTTCGTGCTTCTTACGGAAAAATGGGGGATGATTCGGCAGCCGAGTACCAGTTTCTGACCGGATATGATTATCCGAATACCGCCGGCGGAAATCACAATAATTATCCTACAGGATATGTATTTAATACAGCTTATATTAATTCATTGGGTTTCCGGGCGATTTCGAATCCCAATATTACTTGGTATACGGTTAAAACATTAAATATTGGAGTGGATGCCGATTTGTGGAACGGTTTGTTCGGATTTACGGTTGAATTGTTCCAACGTGATCGGGACGGATTACTGGCAGACCGTTTGGTAACACTCCCGGGTACTTTCGGTTCCAAAATGCCGCAAGAAAACTTGAATAGCGATCGAACCAAAGGTATTGAGGTGGAACTGAGACACAATAACAAAATCGGAGATTTCCGGTATCATGTAGGCGCTCAGATTTCATTGACTCGCGGAATGCGTCGTTATTACGAGACAGAACCGGCTAATGATTCTTATGATTACTGGAGAAACCGGACGTTGAACCGTTGGAATGATATCTGGTTTGGCTGGGGCAGCGCCGGACGATATACAAGTTATGAGCAAATTGCCAATTCCATTTATGCCAACAGCGGTACCCTTCCCGGTGATTATATTTATGAAGACTGGAATAATGACGGGGTGATCGATGATATGGATAAATATCCTATTGCCACAACTACGGATGCAAGTAAAGCTGATTTCCAGGATAAGAGGAATTACCCGTTGATGAACTTTGGTTTGAATCTGGGCGGTAACTGGAAAGGACTGGATCTGAACCTGATGTTTCAGGGTGCGGCAATGTCCTATATTGCTTATGGCGAGCAATTAAGCGCTCCATTACAGTTCGACGGGAATGCCTTGGATATGTTTCTTGACCGGTGGCGTCCGGCAGATCCGAATCAACATCCGTATGATCCTTCTACTCAATGGCTTTCGGGTTATTATTCGTATGGAGCTACCGTCCCGGATAAAGATTCTCGTTTTATGATTCAAAAAGGAGACTACCTGCGCCTGAAATCGGCCGAAGTCGGTTATACCTTACCCAAACAATGGTTGGCATTTGCAGGCGTAAAAAATCTGAGAGTATATTTCAATGCATACAATTTGTTTACCATTACCGGAGTAAAGGGAGGAATCGATCCCGAAAAACCGACGGAATTATATGGATATATGTATCCGTTGAACCGGACATACAACTTTGGTGCAAATATTACATTTTAAGTAAAGGAGATACAATTATGATAAGAAATTGGAAAATATTAGGAGTGTGTATTGCTATAATCACTGCATTACCGGCTTGCCAGGATCTGGATATTCCACCGAAGAATATTCTTACGAACGAAGATATTTATAATGAGGGAGGTATTACAGCCTATATGGCAGGGCTGTACAATCACTTGCCTATGGAAGACTTTAACATGGGAGACGATGGAGGCCGAGGTGGTTTTTATAATTGGTACAGTGCGAAAACAACGTTGGGAACCAGTGGCGAATTTGCAAACAATGAATGTGGAAACAGCCCCGTATATGGAGATAAAGGATATTGGAAAGATGCTTATCAGATTATCCGTCAAGCGAATGTGTTGATTCAAGATCTGCCCGGTTATATCGGTCAATTGACCGAGGCGGAAGAATGGATTGCCGAAGCCCGGTTTATTCGAGCTTATACTTATTTTGCTTTGGTGAAACGCTACGGAGGAGTGCCTGTCATTGCCGAGCCGCAACCCATTACGGACGATGGCAGTACATTGAATGTGGCACGCAGCAGTCATGAGGCATCGGTAGATTTTATTTTGGAAGATTTGGATTATGCTATGGCTAATATGACTACCCGAAAAGTGAACGGACGCGGCAACCGGTATGTGGCGGCGGCGTTGAAGTCCCGGGTAGCGCTTTATGCAGGTTCGATAGCTCGTTATGGAGGATTATTTGCTTATACGGGCGAAAGCGGTGTACAATTGACCGGAATACCGGCTGCTAAAGCGAATGATTATTTTAAACAAGCTTTTGATGCTGCGGTGAAAGTAGAGGAAGGCGGTTATTCGCTTCATGAAAATGCCGATAAGAGGCAAGCATTTTATGAAGTTTTTGATAAAGCGACTACTACGAGCGAATCTGTTTTTATCCGTGAATACGATATTACAAATTATGTGCATAGTTGGGATCAGGTAATGGCTCCCAAACGTATGGTTTCCAATTACGGCGGCAGATATATGGTACCCTTGGATTGGGTGGAACTGTTTGACGGACTGCCTATCGATCCGACAACCGGTTATTTGAAAACAACCGATGAAGAGGGTAATTATATTGTTTATGATGGACATAAGGATTTTTTTGCCAATGCAGAACCTCGTTTGAAAGCCAGTATCATGATCCCGGGAGAAATCTATAAAGGATATGAACTGGATATGCGTTTCGGATTGATTATTCCGAGCGTCGACCCTTCTCAAAAGATCAGAAAAACAACAAAGGATGATGGGAAAACGACTTACAGCTGGGATAATGGACTGAATGAATTTAAAGTGGGCAATGAAGTGGTTGCCATACGTTCTAAGAAAAGACCGGTAGATGGGGAAGCTCTCGACGTAAATGGCGAAAGTATTGCTATCTGTGGTTTCGACGGACCTTCCACTTCTGCAGATAATGCAAATAATACGGGTATCTATGGTGTGAAGTGGATTAATCGTTCCTTACCTTCCGGACAAACAGCTTTGCATAGGAGTGTACAGCCGTGGATTGATATTCGTTATGCGGAAGTATTGTTAAATCGTGCCGAAGCCGCTGTTGAATTGGCGCAAAACGGTATCGCTTCTTATAATAATTACAGTATGTTGGACGATGCTTTTACTTGTGTCAATAAGGTGCGTGAAAGAGCAGGAGCAAACTTGTTGCAGAGCAGTACGGAATTGGGAGATATGACCGCTCCTGCGAACGTGAGAGGAACGGGTAAAAACTCCTTTGTGTTTGCTCCTACAAAAGGGCTTCAGAATATACGGGTGGAACGTTATAAAGAGCTGGCCATAGAGCATAAACTTTTTTGGGATTTACGTCGCTGGTTCACGGCTCATGATCAGATTTATGAATTCCGTCGCAGAATGCTGGCTCCTTATTTGTTTGCTTCTACGGCCGTAAAAGATCCGGAGACCGGGATTCCTCATGGTCAATACATTTATGATACACGCGTATGCGACAGCTACGGCGGTCAGGTTAATTTCGATCAAAAGTATTATTACGAAAAGCTTCCGGACGCAGAACGAAAGGTAAATCCTTTACTGGAACAGAATCCGAGATATTAATTTATAAAAGTTGAAAACAATGAATAAAATAGTAAATATATTTTTATCTTCTCTTCTGATCGCAGCTTTTACTGCTTGTGAAAAAGATAACTACGATGCCCCAGATGCTACGGTCGAAGGATATGTGTATGATCATAATGGTGATCTTTTGGAAACAGGACAGGGGAAAGATAATATGTGTATTCGTATTAAAGAAATCAGTTATGCGAATGGAGATCCCGATGTGGTGGTTATTGAACGGGATCTTAATATGATGCAGGACGGATCTTTCTTGAATACCAAACTTTTTGGGGGAACTTATGAAATGTGGCCTTATCAAGGATGCTTTTATCCGGTGGAAAAGGAAGATTACAAAACGGTGGAATTGAAAAGCGGTAAGACAACTAAAGTGGAATTTACCGTTACTCCTTATTTAACCTTGGAATGGATTAAAGAACCTTCTCAGGATCCGGACGGCTATATAAGGGCGTCTTTCAGGTTCAAGCGGAATGCGAAGACCGGACATTCCATGCCGGATGTGGAAAGTGCTAAACTGTTTATTTCGACTTCTGTAAAGTGTGGAAACAATAGTGACGGTCGTTATACGGATAATGATGTAACGATTACCAATACCCAAGAAGGACAGGAAATAGAACTGAAATCCAGGGATAAAATTTGGTATACTCAACCGCTGTGGGTGAGGATCGGTGCCAAATGTAAAGATGCCGATAAGAAATACTGTTTTACGAGTATTAAGTCAATTGAGGCAACCGGATTCGGCAGAAATTAAACGGGTCGGAGAAGGAGGCTGTTACAAAAGACCAAGCGTTCCCGGATTGACCCGGCTTACGAATCGGATGGAATTACCCCGGAAGGGGTAAAACGTGGATAACCCCGAGTGTAACTCGGGGTCGTAAGACTCCGACAAAAAGAATCCCGAAGCGGGTTCAACCCCTTCAGAGTTGATTTGAGTTATCCATATCAAAGCCCTTTGGACCTTCTCCGAGTCGGAACTTACAATTCGGAACTTATTCAAAGAACGCTTGGACTTTTGGCATACTTTGGCTTCTTTTCACCATCTAAAATAATAATGTATGAAAAAAAACATCTTCACCTTATTCGTATTGCTTTTCATCTCAATCGGTGTATTGGCTCAAGAAAAGCCTAAAGAACAACTTCCTCCCGAAACGGGGGAACCATTTAAAATAGGGATGGCCGGCTTTTCTTTTGTCCGGTTTGATTTGGACCAAACGCTGGAGGTTATGGAAAAACTCAAAGTAACCTATTTGTGTATTAAGGATTTTCACCTGCCGTTTAACAGTACCGATGAAGAGATTGCTGCTTTTCATGCCAAGCTGGCTGCTAAGGGAGTAGTCGGTTATGCTGTCGGTCCTATTTATATGAAAACGGAGCAGGAAGTGGATAATGCTTTTGAATATGCCCGACGAGTCGGCGTAAAAACCATTGTGGGAGTGCCCAATGTGGAATTACTTCCGTATGTGGATCAAAAGGTAAAAGAATACGGTTTTAATTATGCCATTCATTTGCATGGACCCGATATCGAATTGTTCCCGGATGCGGAAGATGTCTGGAACCATACAAAGGACTTGGATCCGCGTATTGGTATGTGTTTGGATATCGGACATGATATCCGTAACGGTAAAGATCCGGTTAAAGATTTAAAGAAATATCATTCTCGTGTATTTGATATTCATATTAAAGATGTTACGGGTGATACAAAACTTGGATATTCGGTAGAGATCGGACGTGGAATCATAGACTTCCCCGGTTTTGTGAAAATGCTTCGCAAAGTGGGATATACCGGGGTGTGCAGTCTCGAACATGAGAAGAACATGCAGGATCCGTTCTTGGGAATAGCAGAATCGATAGGATATTTCAGAGGAGTGATTCGGGCAACCAAAAAATAAATGTATGAAAATAATAATTAAATGGCTGTTCCTCCTGTTAACGATTTTACTTGCGGCTTGTTCCGGTGATGACCCCGACGGACCGGACCCGGAAATACCGGATCCCGGAACCGAAGAACCGGAACACGATTATCTTATAGGATCCTTGTTCGGGTTTGAAGGAAATGTCAGAAAAGGAAATCTCAAAGATAACGAGAATACTACTTTATATAATTTACCCCTATTCTCAGGTCAGAACACTGAAGAGGAATGGTGGGACAACCTGGTGGAAGAGTTCGCATATAGCGGGATGGATTATGCAATGGCCAATTGCAGAGGCGTACTTCCCGATCCCAATAAATATCCCGATCAGGGAGATCCCCGACGGCTGAAATACTTGATAGAAGCGATGGAACGTCGCGGGGTGGCGGATAAATTCAAAATAGCTATATTTGATGATTGTCCCGCTTCCTGGGCAGCCGCGAGAAATTTTGATTTGTATAATAAATATACTCCTGCGATAGATAATAAATACGATTATCCGTTAGATAACTTAGATGGTGAAGGAGGTGTTTATAAGTACATCTGGGATTACAATCTTAAAATCGCTTTCCAAAACGTGCCCGATAAGTATTTGCTTAAGTTTCAAAACAGACCTGTTATCTTTTTCTGGAGCGTAAATAACTTTTTAGATCCGGGAGGCAAGGATAATTACAGTGGAAAACTATCCCGTATACTCAAACGGATACGCGAGGATTTTAAGAAAGAGTTTGGAGCCGATCCCTTTCTGGTGGTAGACAAAGCGTTTTACGATCGGGATTACACGGTATATTACCCGGTGGTCGATGGTATTAATGATTGGTTTACAATGAATAATCCTTATACTTTACGAACTCACAATGATGTAACGATTGGTGTGGCTGTTCCCGGCTTCTCGATAAACGATAAAAAAGGAAATTCGATGTTTGTGGATGCAAATCACGGAAAACAATTGACGCTGGCATTGGATCGATTGGTGGAGGGAAAGTCGCAAATTGTTTTACTTGAGGGGTTTACGGATGCCTATGAAAATGCTTCTCTTTGGAGAAGTACGGATACGAAATATTATGATTATCCCAATCAACGACTCAATATTGTTCGCAGATATACAAAGGAACCCTATCCGAAAGAGCTGAAAGTAGAGGCGGAGAGTTGTGATTATTATAAGGATAATACTCCCGGAAACAGCGGCGGTGTTTTTCGTAAAGGAGACTTGGATGTGAAGAAATGTACCGATACGTATGGCGGATGGTGTGTTGCCGATGCCTCTGCCGGAGAATGGCTCCAATGGAAAGAACTCCCTTTGCGGACCAAAACAACATTTAAGCTTCGTTATGCTTCCGGTACTTCGGCCAAAATTTGTTTTTGTATAGACGGGAAAGACGGGCCGGAAACAGCCTTGGCGGCTACCGGTAACGAATGGAAAAGCGTGGATGCGGGAACGGTTGATTTTGAGACACGAGGTTTACATGAAGTGACGATTAAAATCCTGTCAGGTTCTATCGATATTAATTATTTTAATATCGTAATTGCTGACTAATAGATAATATTCATATAGATAAAACAATGAAAACAAAATTACTTTCTCTATTTTTAATGTCTGCGTGTATTGTATTCTATTCGTGTAAAAAAGAACACGGCACTGCAGTAAAAGATCCGGTAGATTATGTTGATCCGTACATAGGTAATATCAGTCATCTGTTGGTGCCGACTTATCCGACGGTTCACTTGCCCAACAGTCTGTTACGGGTTTATCCCGAACGGGCAGATTATACAACCGATCAACTAACCGGTCTGCCGGTTATTGTAACCAGTCATCGGGGCAGTTCGGCTTTCAATATCAGTCCGTTCACAGGTAATGAATCCGAATTGATGCCGATAAGAGAATACGCTTATGATCTGGAAAAGATAAAACCGTATCGATATTCTGTTTATTTGCTTGATGACCGGATCGCAGCGGATTATGCCCCTTCACGGCAATCCGGGATTTATCGGCTGACATTCGAAAAAGAAGGAGATCATTTTATTGTTATTAATTCAAGAAATGGAGAAATAGTACAGGAAGAGAACGGGGCGGTTTCCGGATACCAGATCATTAACAACGGAGCAACTAAAGTCTACCTATACCTCGAAACAGACCGGGTTCCCGTAAGTATTCGTAAATTGGAGGAAAGTTCGGCGGTGGCGTTTCAATTCAAAGAAAATAGTGTGGGGCTTCGTTATGGAGTCTCTTTTATTGATTGCGATCAGGCAAAAAGGAATCTCCGGCGTGAAATCAATACTTACGAGGTCGATCAAATAGCCCAAACCGGACGCGACATCTGGAATGAAACATTGAGTAAAATCAAAGTGGAAGGGGCGGACGAAAGTGCCAAAACCGTATTTTATACTTCTCTTTATCGGACTTACGAGCGCATGATAAATCTTTCGGAAGACGGAAATTATTACAGTGCCGGTGATGGGACGATCCATCCGGATGAGGGTATTCCGTTTTATAACGACGACTGGATTTGGGATACGTATCGAGCTACTCATCCGTTACGTATATTGATTGAGCCGAAAATGGAAGAAGACATGATAACCTCTTATATCCGTATGGCACGGGAAAGTAAGGAAGGATGGATGCCTACATTCCCCGAAGTAACCGGCGACAGTCATCGCATGAACGGCAACCATGCGGTGGCAATGGTTTGGGATGCCTATTGCAAAGGATTAAGAGGGTTTGATTTGGAAGCGGCTTATAACGCCTGTCGGGGGGCTATTCGAGATAAATCTTTATTGCCTTGGAAGAAAGTGGCGAATACGGAACTGGACGACTTTTATTGGGAAAAAGGATTTTATCCTGCTTTGCACCCGGGAGAAGAAGAATATTGCGATGCAGTGCATTCTTTCGAAAAAAGACAGGCTATTTCTGTAATACTGGGCAATTGCTATGATAATTGGTGCTTGGCCGAAATTGCAAAAGTGTTGGGGAAAACGGACGATTATAATTACTTCCTCCATGCTTCGTATAATTATCGGCATGTATTTAATCCCGAAACCATGTTCTTTCATCCGAAAGACAAAGAGGGTAAGTTTATCGAGCCTTTTGATTATCGTTTTTCCGGAGGACAAGGAGCGCGTGAGTATTACGGAGAAAACAACGGTTGGATTTATCGCTGGGATGTTCAACACAATATTGCCGACCTGATTCACCTGATGGGAGGCCCGGAGAAGTTTATATCGAACTTGAATGAAATGTTTCGTACACCGTTGGGGCGAGGTAAAAGTGCTTTTTATGCACAGTTGCCCGATCATACCGGAAACGTGGGACAGTTCTCTATGGCAAATGAACCGTGTTTGCATATACCTTATCTTTATAATTATGCCGGACAACCTTGGAAGACACAGCAACGAATCAGTAAACTGCTTAAAGAATGGTTCCGCAATGATTTGATGGGAATGCCCGGGGATGAAGACGGAGGAGGAATGACGGCGTTTGTGGTATTTTCATCTATGGGATTTTATCCGGTTACACCGGGAATGCCGGTTTATAATATCGGAAGTCCCGTGTTTGAGAAATCAACGCTCACACTGGGCAACGGAAAAACATTTACCATTGTTGCTCAAAATCATTCGGAAGACAACAAGTATATTCAATCAGCTGCTTTGAATGGAAAGGCTTGGAATAAACCCTGGTTCGGTCACGAAGATATAAGCGAAGGAGGAGAACTGGTTTTGGTTATGGGAAACAAACCGAATTATCAATGGGGAGCCGGTCCGGAAAATGTGCCTCCTTCCTTGGGAGTG
>DAIQOU010000056.1:0-3622 GCA_036787725.1 Bacteroidales bacterium | reverse complement strand
TTCTTTGAATAAGTTCCGGATTGTAATTTCCGGCTTGGAGAAAGCCCGAAGGGCTTTTAGCATACATAACCCCGGGTGAGCGAAGCGTAACCCGGGGGAAGGTAACTCTCCTCAATCTCAGAACCCCGAAGCGGGTTCAACATACATAACCCGTGGACCGGCGCAGCGCAGCCCGCGGTAGGTTAAAATAAATTATATAAATATGAAGAAACTCATTTTATCATTCATCTTTCTGACAGCAGCCTGTATGTTGTCCCTACCCGTCGGCTCTCAAAACGACAAACGACTTGTTTATAACTTCCCTTTCGCTCCAAGCGAAGGATTCGTAAACAGAACGGAGAAAGAATTCAGGAAAGAAATTTGTTTGAACGGTTATTGGGAGTTCCAATCTAAAAGTTTACCGGGGAATTATACACTTGGGAAAGGAGTTGCTCCGGAGTTGTCTTTACCCGATGAAGAAGCCTGGAGCAAAACCAAGATCAAAATTCCGTCTCCTTGGAATATCAATTCTTTTGCCAACAGGGATCTTGAGGGACCGGATCATCGGAATTATCCTTCTTATCCCAAAGAATGGGAAGAGGTGCGAATGGCTTGGATGAAAAAGACGGTAACGATACCGGCCGATTGGTCCGATAAACTTATTAAACTCCACTTCGAAGCAATTGCCGGATATGCTGAAGTATATGTTAATAAGCAAAAAGTAGCGGAAAATTTCGATCTCTTTTTACCCTTCACGGCAGATATTACTAATGCAGTAAAGCCGGGAGAAACAGTTGAAGTACTGGTAGGTGTACGAGATCAGGCTTTATTTGAAGACAGATCAACGATTGGCCGTCGTGTCGTTCCTGCCGGCTCGATGTGGGGATATCATATTCGGGGAATCTGGCAAGATGTATATTTGGTAGGATTGCCTGAAATACATATTGAGGATATTTTTGTAAAACCGTTGGTATCCGAAAACAGGCTGGAACTGGAGGTTACTGTCCAAAATAATACGAATAAGAAAGAAGAGATTCAATTGGAAGGGATTATTAAGGAGTGGTTGAATAAAGCCGGTACGGATGTGAATTTTGCTCCGGTTCCGATGTGGGAATTGGGACGGAAAGCTGTAGATATACCCCTCACAAAACACAGTGTGGATGCAGGTGCTGCAAAAACCGTTACATTACAAGTCCCGGTGAGCGAAGGAACGTTGGAATACTGGACCCCCGATCAACCGAATCTGTATGCTCTTGTCCTTTCTGTAAATAAAAAAAAGGATACCGTTGATAAGAAGTATGAACGTTTCGGTTGGCGTGAATGGACATTGCGAGGTACTCAACAATGCTTGAACGGCAAGCCGATCGAATTGAAAGGTGATTCTTGGCACTTTATGGGAATTCCGCAAATGACACGCAGGTATGCGTGGGCTTGGTTTAGTGCCATCAAAGGGATGAATGGAAATGCAGTCAGACCGCATGCTCAAATCTATCCCCGCTTTTATTTGGATGTGGCGGACGAGATGGGTATTTGTGTGTTGAACGAAACGGCTAATTGGGCCAGTGACGGAGGGCCCAAACTGGATTCGGAAAAATTCTGGGAAGCGTCTAAGGAACACCTGCAACGGTTTGTATTGCGTGATCGGAATCATGCTTCCGTATTCGGGTGGAGTATCAGTAATGAAAATAAACCCGTTATTCTGCATGTGTATAATCGTCCCGAACTGATGCGTTTTCAAGAGCAGGCATGGCGGGATTGGAGAGATATTGTCCGAAAATATGATCCTACACGTCCTTGGATCTCTGCCGACGGAGAAGATGATGGAGATGGTATTCTTCCTGCAACGGTGGGACATTACGGAGATACGAATTCCATGAAACGCTGGGTAGAGATCGGTAAACCGTGGGGAATCGGCGAACACAGTATGGCTTATTACGGAACCCCCGAACAGGTAGCCAAATACAACGGAGAAGAAGCTTACGAATCACAGTACGGAAGAATGAAAGGGTTGGCCAACGAATGTTATTGGCTGATTGCCAATCAACGTACAATGGGCGCTTCGTATGTCTCGGTTTTCAATATGGCGTGGTATGCATTGAAACCGTTGCCTGTCGGGAAAAAGGATCTTACGACCATCCCTTCTTTAACCGAAGACGGTATTTTCTTCCCGGAATATAAGGAAGGGATTCCGGGGGTACAACCCGAACGGATGGGACCTTATTGTACTACTTTTAATCCGGGATATGATCCGGCCCTGCCTTTATACGATCCTTGGCCGATGTATGAGGCTATGCGGGCGGCCAATGCTCCCGGAGGACCGGCCCGGTCGCCTTATATGGATATGAAAAAGGAAGAAAAAGACGCTTCGGACCCGGAGCCTTTGAAGATATATAAAGAGGTGGTTTTCATTGGAAAGACTGATTCCAAATTGAAGCAGACATTGGATGCTCAAGGGGTAAAGTTTACTGTGAAAATAACCGATCCCAACCGGCTCCTTTATATTATTGATGGCAGTATTTACCCGGATGACAGGTCGAGAAAAGCATTGTTGCAACATATGGCCAAAGGAGCGGATGTGTGGATTTGGGGACTTACATCCCAAACGGTAAACGATTATAACCGGTTGTTGCCTTTACCTGTGATATTGGAGAAACGAGCAGCATCTTCTTTTATCCCGGAACAAAAATCGTGGATGAAGGGGTTGAAGAATTCCGATTTTTATTTTTGTGAAATACAGAGAAGCGATGCTTCGGAGTACGGGATGTCGGGACCTTTTGTTCAAGAGGGCAATGTTTTGCTGAATGCTTGTAATACAGATTGGCGAAAATGGAATAAACGACCGGAGGAATTAAAAACGGCTGCCGTGTTGCGCAGTGAGAAGGAAGCGAAAGGGGCCGGGTCCGTATTTGTGAAATACAAAGAAGGTTGCTCAACTTACTATGTAAGCACCCTTACCGAGTTTGCCAATTCGGAGAAAGGATTTAATACATTGACAAGTATACTGAAAAATGCAGGTATCCCGTGTGAAAAGGGGGATGTGAATGCCAATGATGTATTCTTTATGCGTGACGGACAAATTCAATTTCCGGTGAGTGCAAGAGAGAAGTTTATTTCGGAAGGAGAAGGATATACGTTGGATATCTGGGTTTTCAGTCCGCGTCCGTTGGACGACTTACTTATCGAGCCCAATATGCCTAAACTTACACTGTATATAGATAGTTGGGAAAATTCCGTACTGCTCAACGGAGTAAACTTGGAACCTGCTCACAAAACCAATCGCAACGGGACTTATAATGAGTTGCCCTTACATCAGGGTTGGAATAAAATAACCTTACAGATTGGAAAAGGAGATAAAGGGCGTTTTGCCGCTTCATTCCGGTGTGACAACCATAAGGAGTTTTTGTCTAAGCTCAACGTTTCTTTTGTAAACCCGGAAGGTTCCCGGTAATCGCCGGCCGGCGGTTGGAAGAGTGAGGGAGAAAGCGCGAAGGCTTAAAGGCGCGAAAGGAAGAAGGGAGAAGGGAGAAAGCACGAAGGCGCGAAGGGGAGAAAGGGAAAAAGGCTTTAATGCGACCGGGGCCTGACCACAAAGCCGCAATAAGTCCCGCTAGGGACGAAATCATGCTTAACCGCATGTGTAGCG
>DAIQOU010000462.1:0-4119 GCA_036787725.1 Bacteroidales bacterium | reverse complement strand
TAAAACATCGTACCTCAGGGACTTTGAATCTACATTATTGATTATTTTTATGTATAGGATGGATAATGTTTATGAAGTGATGTATTTTATAAAACAAATGCCGAAACGGGAAGGTAGAATAAAGAGAATAAGGTCGAATCCGAACATGTAGAGATAATAAATGGACACAGGAACATACAACGATTGTTCCTGCCTCTTATTAATAAGGAAGGATGCGGAAGATAAATCAGGTGTGATTTCGGCTTCTTTTCGGTTGTAAAAAGACGGAACTTAATGAGTGCCCTAACAATGGAATCTGAGACTGCTTTCGTACTTTCCGGGAAAAGAAAGTATTCTTATTGGTAAAATTCTCTTCGTAACTGCTTTTTACTTGCGGGTTTTTCCTAATTTTGCAATCATCAAAAATGAATTTACAATATTATTAATAGAATAACTGTAATTATGGCAGACGATAAAAAGATTATTTTCTCAATGGTAGGGGTAAGCAAGACATTTCCCCCTCATAAGCAGGTATTGAAAAACATTTATTTGTCTTTTTTTTATGGGGCTAAAATCGGTATAATCGGATTGAACGGTTCCGGTAAATCCACGCTTCTTAAAATTATCGCCGGTGTGGAAAAAGAATTTCAAGGAGATGTAGTATTTTCTCCCGGCTATTCGGTAGGTTATCTGGAGCAAGAACCTCAATTAGATAATAGTAAAACGGTGAAAGAAGTGGTCCGAGAAGGAGTTGGAGAAATTGTAGCTATTCTGCAAGAATACGAAGAAATCAACGAGAAATTTGGGCTTCCCGAATATTATGAAGATCCGGAGAAAATGGATACTCTTTTTACCCGTCAAGCCGAATTGCAGGATAAGATAGATGCTACCGATGCTTGGAACTTGGACAGTAAATTGGAGCGGGCTATGGATGCTTTGCGTTGTCCTCCCGAGGATCAATTGATCGGGACCTTGTCGGGAGGAGAACGAAGGAGGGTGGCTTTATGTCGTTTATTGTTGCAACAGCCCGATATTCTGTTGCTGGATGAACCGACCAACCATTTGGATGCCGAGTCTATCGATTGGTTGGAGCAGCATCTTAAACAGTATGCGGGAACCGTGATTTGCATAACGCACGACCGTTATTTCTTGGATCATGTGGCCGGATGGATTTTGGAATTGGATCGTGGAGAAGGAATCCCTTGGAAAGGAAATTATACTTCCTGGCTCGAACAAAAGACAAATCGGATGGCTCAGGAAGAAAAACAGGCAAGTAAGCGCCGTAAAACGCTGGAACGAGAATTGGAATGGGTACGGATGGCACCCAAAGCCCGCCAAGCTAAAGGAAAGGCTCGTTTGAATTCGTACGAACAACTGTTGAATCAAGATGTAAAGGAACGAGAAGAAAAATTGGAAATTTTTATTCCCAACGGACCTCGCTTGGGAAATAAGGTGATTGAAGCACAACATGTTGCCAAAGCGTATGGTGACAAGTTATTGTACGATGACCTGAATTTTATGCTTCCTCCCAACGGAATTGTGGGAATTATCGGACCTAATGGAGCCGGAAAAACTACGCTGTTCCGATTAATTATGGAATTGGACCGGGCCGATAAAGGGGTTTTTGAAGTGGGAGAAACGGTCAAAATAGGGTATGTAGATCAAAGTCATGCAGATATAGATCCTGAAAAGACCGTATATCAGGTCGTTTCCGGAGGATCCGAATTCATCCGGGTCGGCGGAAAAGAAGTTAATTCCCGAGCTTATTTGGGTCGGTTTAATTTTAGTGGCGCAGATCAGGAAAAGAAATGCGGTGTGCTTTCCGGAGGAGAACGAAATCGATTGCATTTGGCATTGACATTGAAATCGGAAGCCAATGTGTTGTTGTTAGATGAGCCTACCAACGATATTGACGTGAATACTTTGCGCGCTCTTGAAGAAGGGTTGGAAAACTTTGCCGGATGTGCCGTGGTGATTTCGCACGACCGTTGGTTTTTAGACCGTATTTGTACGCATATTTTAGCTTTTGAAGGGGATTCTCAAGTCTTTTTCTTTGAAGGTTCTTATTCCGAATACGAAGAGAATAAGAAAATGAGACTGGGAAATGTGGAACCCAAACGGGTACGCTATCGTAAATTAATATCGGATTAACCGGATCCGGATAATGCAAAAGAAGATGTTTCAAAAGGTCGGGTATTTTCCGGACAGGTTACGAATCAGTAAGACACCCACGCGAAATGAACCCCGAAGCGGTTTCAGTCCCTTTGGGGTTGATGTGAGCGGAGCATTGCACCCTCCCCGGGTGAAACCCGGGGTTATGCATATTAAAGTCCTTCAGGCTTTCTCCGAGTTGTAACTTATTCAAAGAACACTTGGACTTTTGAGACACCTTCTTACTTTACTATGAAAAAGAAAAGTTTCTATTTTTTTACGGGTTGTTTTCTCCTTCTTTTTTTTATAACCGGAGAATTGAAAGGACAAGAACTGATTAGCGGAATTGTTATTGATTCCGTAACAAATAAACCCGTTCCGTTTGTATCCATTACCTTTGATGATGATAAAGCCGGGGGGATCTCCAACAGTAAAGGGGAATTCTATGTAGAAGACAGAAAAAATAGCAGTATATTGAATTTTTCGAATATAGGATACCGTACAAAACAGTTAGTATTGGAAAAAAATCGTACCCGTCCTTATAGGGTGCTGCTTGTTCCTGAGGATTATCAAGTAGGGGAAGTGGTAATTCGTTCCGGAAAAGAAAAATACAGCAAGAAAAATAATCCGGCAGTAGAATTAATCCAAAAAGTAATTGCTCATAAAAATACCAATCGGATTGAGAGTAATGATTATTACCAGTTCGAACAATATGAGAAAATAGCGTTAGGTATTACCAATATTACTCCGGAAATGAAGGAGAACCGGTTTTACCGTAAATTGCAGTTTGTATTTGACTATTTGGATACTTCCGCTATAAGCAATACACCTGTTCTTACTTTTTCGGTACGGGAAAAATTGTCCGATGAATACCGCAGACGGGAACCGGAGGATCAAACGAGTATTGTCCGAGGGATACGCCATAGGGGAGTGGAAAAAGAAATGGAAGCCGAGATGGAAGTGTTCTGGAATGAAGCAATGAAAGACATTGATATTTTTGACAATGAAATAGAGATTTTGTTGAAAAAACTGGTGAGTCCTCTGACTTCGGTAGGAGCTGTTTCTTTTTATAAATATTATATCGTGGATACTGTTTTATATAAAGGGGACTCTTGTGTTAATTTGGCATTCGTCCCTTTTAATAACCGAGACCTCGGGTTTACAGGCAATTTGTTGGTAGACAGTACTTATTCCGTACGAAGAGTCGAATTGAGAACTCCCAATAAAATCAATCTTAATTTTATCGGACAAATGCACATCATGCAGGAGTTTGATCGATTGCCTACCGGTAAATGGGCGAAATCGGAAGAAACATCTACGATTGAATTTTCATTATTTGAGAAACTGCATGGTTTGTATGCCCAAAACACTCGTTCTTATAAAAATTATGTAATTAATCAAACTTCCGATTTGGTATTCGACTTTAGCGACCAAGTAATAAAGATAAGGAATGCGGAGGAGTTTCCCGATTCGGTTTGGCAACAATTCCGACCTGTTCCGTTGAGGCGGAACGAACAGAATGTGGACAGTTTAATTGCCAATTTGCATCAGGTATCTTATTATAAATACCTGATGACTGCAGCCCGAATCCTTATTTCCAATTACATTCATACGGCATCGACAAAAGACCGGAGTCAATTTGACATAGGTCCGGTGGCCAGTCTTTTGAGTTATAATGATATTCAAGGCTTGAGAGTTCGGTTGGGCGGAAGAACAACCGCTAACTTTAACGATCGGTTATTCTTCAAAGGATATGGAGCTTATGGGATAAAAGATAAAAAAATGATGTATTCGGGATCGGCTGTTTATTCTTTTTATAAAAAACAATATCATGAAAAGGAATACCGCAGAAACAATCTGACTTTTTTATATCAATACGATATTCATACTCCGGGAGAAACGTATGCTTATACGGCTCCGGATCATTTTCTGTTATCTTTTAAACGAGGAAAACCGGCAGATATGGCTTATTTAAGACAGCTCGAAGTT
>DAIQOU010000461.1:0-4120 GCA_036787725.1 Bacteroidales bacterium | reverse complement strand
ACGGCTCTTCTTTTATATTTTCTGTTAACAGAGCAATATATTTTTGAGTAATATAACCTTCTTTCATACTTTTCGCTTCAGCACATACCGGTATGCATCGTATGTTATATTTTCCTTTTTCGGGTTGAGTAATATGTAAATATACAACTGCCGAATTGCTTATACGAGCTAATTTCTCCATTCCGGAAAAAACATAGGTTTCTTGATTTAAAAGGTTAAATCTGTATTTATCATCTTTTATCCGGGGATATTGATCTGCCAAAAACAAATAGACGGACAAAGACATTTTTTTTGTTAAAATATGACGCACTACGGATTTACTCGGCAGTAACTTCATACCAAACCGTGAACGAAGTTTTATCATTAATTGGTTAACTGTTTTTAATCTTAAAGGTTTATAAACCGCATAGATATTATGAGTCAACTTGTATGGTAAAAAATTTAACATTTCCCAATTTCCACAATGGCCCATACAAGCAATAACATTTTTTCCTTCACTGATATATTTATCAATAATCACCAGGTTTTGAAAGGTTATCTTGGTATCAAGCTTCCCGGGAGAAATCGATACGGTTTTTATAATCTCAACAAAATAAGAGCTAAAGCATACATAGAATTTCCTTACAATACAAAGTATTTCATCATACCTCTTTTCAGGAAACGAACGAGAAATATTTTGAATCACGACAGCTTTCCGATATCCGGTAACATGATAAATGAAAAAATAAATAAATGAGGAAAATCCGGATAAAAGAGGAGTTGGGACCAAACTCACAATATAGATTACACTATAAACACTTTTGTACATAATGACTGAAAAAAAATGTTTCATCATTGAAGCTTATACATTTATTTATAAATAAATCTTGTATTCATCGAATCACACATCGAAGAGTCAAATCCTTTGCAGGCGTTACAATACCGGTTAAAAATTACCGGAATTCATAAGAACATTGACATTTCCGTCGTTCTATTGATGTAAAAATATAAACGCCTAAGTTTGAAGTATAGTATTATCGGGAAGATGTTTTTTCTCTTTCCTATACATATTTCTCCGACAATGTAAACATCTGTAATTATAAATCAAAATAAGTAAACGATCTTTCTTTTTTTATAATTTATCTACTTCCCGGGATTGATTTAATTTCGCAACAGTTCTCTCTCAATTGCAACTGTATATCAAGTAAATATCCTGTAATCCAACAGTCTTATTGCAAAAAGATAATTATATAAATGACTCTTTTCGTTTTGTTATTACCTGATAAACCTTTACCTGTTTATTTTTTATACAGGATCTCTACAGATTCAGAGCATATATTTGTCTTAAAAAATTAATCATGAGGTAATACTTAAAATTTAACAAAATGAAGAAGTGTGTATTTTTAATTTTGATGATCGCCGGCCTCTTTCCTACCTATGCATGGAATACAACGGGGAGGAGTAACTGTTCCGGATATCCGTACAAAACATATTACAAAGGCAATATTTCTTCTGACGAATTGCCGAAAAAGGTTAAAGAATACCTTAAAAAACACTATACCGACCATACCATTATGATATCCAAAAAGAAAGATAATGGTAACTATTTTGTAAAAATCAGATATAAAGGCAGAGGCTCTCGGCCCTATTACAGAAGCTTGGTTTTTGACTACGAAGGCAACATAATAAAAGGTTAGTCCGACAACCAAAAAAGAAAAACAGCCCGGTTGTTTGTCCGGACTTCTGATAAAAAATGTATTTCTACAACTAATTTCGTATTTTAGCAGTTTAAGTTTAAATAAAAACTCCTATGAATCTGTTAGTAATAGAAGATGAGCCGGACTTATTGGAATCCATTACCCAATATCTGATTTCGGAAGCTTTTTCGGTAGAACCGGTAAATTCTTACTCTATGGCAGAAAAGAAAATAGATTTATATGATTATGATTGCATAATCGTAGATATAAACTTGCCGGGAGGAAGCGGACTGGATCTTATCCGTAAACTAAAACGTAAAAATAAGAATTCGGGCGTGATCATTATCTCCGCCCGAAATGCCTTGGACGACAAACTGACCGGATTAGATATAGGTGCCGATGACTATCTGACCAAACCATTTCATTTGTCCGAACTGAATGCACGTATAAAATCCATCATTCGTCGCAGAGGATTCGGGGGAGTAAATGAGAAGAAATTTCACGAATTGACAGTCCGGTTTGATGAACGAAAGCTTTTTGTAAGTGAGAAAGAGGTCATTCTGACCCGCAAAGAATACGATTTACTCTTATATTTCATGATGAATGAAGATAAAGTTCTGAGCAAAGAAGATATTGCCGAACATTTATGGGGAGACAATATGAGCCTTATTGCCGATTCGTTTGATTTTATATATAATCATATTAAAAACCTCAGAAAAAAACTGATTGATAACGGAAGTAAAGATTATATCAAAACAGTCTATGGAATCGGATATAAATTCGCAGACATATGACTTTAATTAAACTGATAAGAAAATATCTTTTCATCTCTATGATTATTGTATTGGTTATAGGATGCATCTCTCATTTTTTCATATTCCGTTTTTTTATTCATTATTCCAACAACCAAATGTTGAAAGATCAAAAGAAGAGAATTGAAAACTTTGTAGCTCAAAATGATACTCTCCCCTTAGCCCCGACCTTGGTATTAAAGCCACCCAGAATAGAAGAAAAACAAATAAGCAACCCGGATCTGTTCCCTCCGGAAATGTTTAAAGATACAATTATGTACAGTGAAGTTACAGGGATGTTCACCCCGTATCGCCAACTCTATTTTACAGTGTCATATAAAAAGGAACATTATCTCATTAATATCAATCAACCGACAATCATATCAAATGATTTACTCTATGCAATTATTTGTTCACTTTTGATATTAATCGCTTTATTTGTATTATTTACCTATGTAATAGAGCAATTACTAAAAAAAAATATATGGAAACCTCTTAATATAAATCTTCGAAAACTGCACGAATATGATCTAAAGGCAAATACCGTGCTTGAATTAAAAAATCCGGGAATTAAAGAATTTGATGAAATCAATGAGGTAATCATGCGCATGGTTGGCAAAATCAATGAAGATTATGAGAATTCACGAATTTTCACCGAAGATGCTTCGCATGAAATGCAAACACCGTTATCAATCATTAAATCGAAAATGGATCTGCTAATGCAACAGGAAGATTTAATGAAAGATGCCGGAGCTGCAAAATCAGTTATGGCAATATCAAGAGCGGTATCTCGTCTGTCTAACTTAAATAAATCACTGTTATTAATCAGCAAAATCTATAATAACCAATATAAAGAAAAGAAAAATATACAAATTGATGAATTACTGGCTCTTTATTTGAACGATATGGATGAATTGTTTGAAGTCCAAAAACTTACTGTAAATATAACCATTCAACCTTGTTCTTTATATATGAATCCGTTATTGAGTGAAATACTATTATCTAATCTTCTGAGTAATGCAATAAAACATAACATTCCGGGTGGCAGTATAGATATATCACTGGATCAAACCGAATTAACCATAAATAATACTTGCAACGCCGGAGATACATCTGTCAACCTTTTCAATAGAATGGCCTTTCACCGCCATTCTGAAGATTCTTCCGGTTTAGGGCTTAATATCGTTAAGTCTATCTGTGATAAAAATAATTTCAGTATCATCTACTCCTATCCGGATAAAAATAATTTCCATATAAAATTAATATTCGACCAAATCCAACCAATAAGCTATCCCATTAGCTCGAAAACATCTTCCTTGAATCTTGGATCAAAACCACACCCCGGAGAAGATTCGGGTTTTTCTTAAAAAAACATTTTAGTAAATATGAATTATGATGCGGAAAACGGAGAATATAAAGTAACACTCCCGATTTGAAATTTGATCATAGAGGGAATCTCCTTAAACGATAAGAAAAAACAGGAAAGAAGAGATTTACTTAGTATGGCCATCGCATCAACTTAACATTTTTATCGCACCGGTTTAATGTTACCGGTGCAGTAATTTAGGAATAGGATGTACATGCCAATAAAACCGGACGTACATCCGGCTTAAGTGAGAGGTACTTCCTACTCAAGCCGGATGTACGTCCGAA
>DAIQOU010000460.1:0-4120 GCA_036787725.1 Bacteroidales bacterium | reverse complement strand
TATTACCAAATACAATCATATACATAACCGTTGTAAGTATAGGATTCAAAAAAAACCAAAGCGGTCCTAAAATAGTTTGTTTATATTGGGTTATAATTTCTCTCTTTACAAACATTCGCCATAAATCCCGATAAGAAATCAATTCTTTGATATTAAGCTCAAATAAACTCGCTTTGGGTCGTATTATGGTGGTCCAATACTTATGTTGTTTCATCCGATCAATCAATCTTGTTAACGATTTTTATTTTTCTTTCTTTTTCAAGGCATATATACGTTCTATAATATCGACGACTTTCATTCCATCCTCAGGATTCACCGATATTTCGGCTTCTCCATTTAGTACCCGAATAACATTCTCAATGACATAATGATGGTTTTGAGCAGATCCTTTATAACTTCCGTAATCATTTCCCGGATTGGTCGGAGGTAAGTCGGAAAATACATAATCTTCAACCTCACAATATTCCACCTCATTCATGTATTGTCCTCCGATTTTAATCGTTCCCTTCTCGGCAATAATCGTCATCGAACTTTCAAAATTTCTTTCCCGAACAGAGGTCGAATAATTAAAAACGCCCATTCCTCCTTTTTGAAACTTAAAGGAAATAATTCCCGAATCTTCAAATTCAATCAACTCCTTATGATTAAAATTAGCAAAAGAAGCATTTATATCGTCGATATCCCCAAATAACCAATACATAATATCTATAAAATGAGAGAACTGAGTAAATAAAGTGCCTCCATCCAGCTCCTTGGTTCCATGCCAGCCGTCTTTTACATAATACCGGGCATCACGATTCCAAAAACAGTCAATTTTTATCAAAAAGAGCTTTCCCAATCGGCCGGATTCCACCATTTCTTTTATCCATAAAGAAGGAGGTGAATAACGATTTTGCATTACACAAAAAACACAACGTTTTTTCTCTCGTGCAATATTCAAAATCTCTTCCGCTTCCGAACGTTGTAATGTCATAGGCTTTTCAACCACAACATGCAGTCCGGATCTTAATCCCATTAATGCCATCGATGCATGTAAACCATTCGGAGTACAAATAGTAAGTACATCAATTTCTATGCCGGCTTTTAATAAATCATGAAGATTAGAAAAGAAAGGAATATTCCGGTCCGCATTCACTTTGTCTGCCGGTAAAATATCACAAATTGCCACCAGTTCCGCCTCCGGATTTCTTAAAATCATTTCTGCATGTCGTCTGCCAATATGTCCGTATCCAACCACTGCAAACCTAATTTTTTTTTCCTTGGATTGCATTTTTACTTCATTCATGTTTATACATCTTCTCGTAATACTTCTGATAATCTCCCGAGGCTACTTCTTCAATCCATTCTTGATTTTCAAGAAACCAACGCACCGTTTTCACAATGCCCTCTTCAAATTTAGTTTCGGGAATCCATCCTAATTCATTCATTATTTTTGTAGGATCAATAGCATATCTTTGATCATGTCCCAATCGATCTTTAACAAAGGATATCAAATTTTCATTTATTAAATCGACAGTCATTCCTTCTTTCAGTTTGGATGTGAAGACGGGTTCCTTTTCCATGAAATCCCTTACTGTTTGAATAATTAAATGAACAATCTCAATATTTTGTTTTTCATTCTTTCCTCCCACATTGTAAATTTCGCCCGGTTTTGCATTATGCAGTACCACATCAAGCGCTTTACAGTGATCTTCCACATACAACCAATCTCTAACATTGGAGCCGTCTCCATAGACCGGAAGTTTTCTCCCTTCCAGAATATTCTTTATTAATAGAGGGATCAATTTTTCGGGAAAATGATAAGGTCCGTAATTATTGGAACAACGAGTTATGTTAACCGGCAATTTATAAGTTTCCGAATACGCTTGCACAATTAAATCAGCTCCGGCCTTGGAAGCACTGTAAGGACTTCTCGGATTAATTGCAGTTTCTTCTGTAAAAAATCCGGTCTCACCCAAGCTCCCATATACCTCATCTGTCGATACCTGAAGATACTTCACTTCCTTCCTGTAAATGGGATATCCGTTATTATCATTTCCTATATTCCAATACTTCTTTACTGCTTCTAATAAACTTTGAGTTCCCAGAATATTCGTAGTTAAAAATAACTGAGGATCCTCAATACTTCTGTCGACATGACTTTCTGCAGCAAAATTGACAACAAAATTAATCGGATATTCCCGAAATATTTCATTCAAAACACTCGAATCACAAATATTCCCTTTTACAAAAAAACAACGAGGATCCTTTAATTCTTCTTCTAATGTTTTCAAGTTGCCTGCATATGTAAGCGCATCCAAAATGACAACTGTAATATCTTTATATTTTTCTAAAATATACTTTACAAAATTAGCTCCGATAAAACCGGCTCCTCCGGTTACAAGATAATAATCCATAGGCATCAAAGTAAGGACAATATGTATTGTCCGTAAGCTGTTTTATTTAATTTTTCTCCTAAACTCAATAAGTCTCGATCAGAAATCCATCCTTGTCTCCAAGCAATTTCCTCCAAGCATGCTATATAAAATCCTTGCCGTTTCTGAATGGTTTCAACAAAATTAGCAGCTTCCAACAGACTGTCGCATGTACCGGTATCCAACCAAGTAAATCCTCTTCCAAAAAGCTCGACATTCAGCTTATTTTCGTCCAAATAAGTACGATTTAAATCTGTTATCTCATATTCTCCCCGAGAGGAAGGTTTCAAGGACTCTGCCCGTTCCACTACTGTAGAATCATAAAAATATAATCCGGGAACCGCATAATTTGACTTAGGATCCAAAGGCTTTTCTTCTAAAGATATAACCTTCCCGAATTCATCAAATTCCACCACTCCGTAAGCCCGAGGATCTTTAACAAAATAGCCAAAAATACAAGCTCCTTCCTGAAGTTGACTCGCGTTAGAAAGCATTCTGCTAAATCCTTGTCCATAAAAAATATTATCACCTAATATCAAACAAACATCCTCTCCTGCCAGAAATTCCTTACCCAATACAAAAGCACGAGCAAGTCCGTCCGGAACCTCCTGCACTATATAATCAAAACGCATACCAAAATCTGCCCCATTCCCCAATAATTGACGAAATACAGGTAAATCCCGGGGAGTAGATATAATCAATACTTCTCGTATACCGGCCAACATTAAGGCTGATAACGGATAATATATCATCGGTTTATCGTAAACCGGCATAATTTGCTTTGAAATTGATTTTGATAAGGGATAAAGTCTTGTAGCGCTCCCTCCGGCTAAAATAATGCCTTTCATACAATATCCTTTAATAATTTTCCTCTCTTGTCTTTCTCCGAAACAATCAATTCCGATACTTTAATAGGCCATTCAATAGCTAAATCGGGGTCATCATAACGAATGGTTTCCTCAGCCTCCGGAGTATAGAAATTATCTACTTTATATGAAAATACAGCAACATCGCTTAATACCAAAAAACCATGAGCAAATCCTCCGGGAATATAAAGTTGCTTTTTATTTTCTCCGGACAATTCAACTTGAATATATGATCCAAAGGTTGAAGAATCGGGCCGCATATCTACAGCAACATCCAGAACCGTTCCCAAAATAACTCTTACTAACTTCGATTGAGCAAATTCTCCTCTCTGAAAATGAAGTCCTCTCAAAACTCCATGAGAAGATTTAGACTCATTGTCTTGAACAAAAGAAACTTTTCCAATATATTTTTCAAACTCACTTTTCTTAAATGTTTCCGTAAAATAGCCACGATCATCCGTATACACCACCGGTTCAATAATCCAAACACCGGAAAGTTCTGTCTTCTTATAATGCATTTTATTCCAAATAAAAGAATGTAAATTTAATCATTAATCGCTATTTCTCAAAATAGAATTAATCTTGTTATTAGGTAACGAAAAAAAAGGAATTATATTTGGAAACAAGAAAGATTATTGTTTACTTTGCACTCGCTTTAAAGGAGCATTTACAGGGTACCTTGGCCGAGTGGCTAGGCATCGGTCTGCAAAACCGCGTACGGCGGTTCGAATCCGCCAGGTACCTCGAAGAGACTAAATTGAAAAATTTAGTCTCTTTTATTTTAAAAAGCCTCAAAAACCCACCCGATATTCAAAAGATCGATCATCTACACAATGAGAA
>DAIQOU010000459.1:0-4125 GCA_036787725.1 Bacteroidales bacterium | reverse complement strand
ATACTTTATAGGAAAGTTATATTTAGATTCAACCCGAACTTATCGACAGTTTCGATCAGTCAAAAATCTTTTTATACACATGGCAATAAGGTTTGGTTCCTTTATGCAGATAATATTGTTGATGATAATCTTCGGCTTTCCAAAACTCGGCAGCGGGTTCCAATGAAGTAGCCGGCATATATCCTTTTTCGGTTAGTAAATTCATATAATATTGAGCGGTTACTCGTTGAGATTCGGAAGTATAAAAAATAACAGACCGATACTGCGGTCCGATATCGGGACCCTGCCCGTTGGTCTGAGTAAAATCATGTGTTTCAAAAAATAAGCGAACTAATTCCGCGTAAGAAATCAGATTGGAATCAAACACAACGCGTGTTGTTTCCGCATGCCCTGTCATCTTGGTACATACCTGCTCATAAGTCGGACATTTCACATGCCCTCCCATAAACCCCACTTCGGTTTGTATTACCCCGAAAGCTTTCATCATAAAATATTCGGTTCCCCAAAAGCAGCCGGAAGCAAAATAAGCAGTCTCGGGCACTTCAAGTAAAAATTTCATGGAAAGCGAATTGACGCAATGACGTGTATCTTTGGAAGTAAAGCCCTCTCCCAAAAATACGTGTCCCAAGTGAGCGCCGCAACGGGCACAAAGGATTTCTGTACGTCGCCCGTCCGGATCCGGCTTACGCACCACGGCTCTCGGAATTTCATCATCAAAAGAAGGCCAACCGCAACCCGAATCAAATTTGTCGCCGGAACGATAAAGAGGCGCATTACATCGTTTACAGACATAAGTACCCTTTCTCTTATTGGAAAGCAATTCTCCCGAAAAAGGAGCCTCTGTCCCTTTATAAACAATAATACGTTCTTCTTCCGGTGTTAACGGATTAAAATTGACCTTCTCATCCATAATAAATACAATTATCTCAAATTTTCCGATTTTACGGATATTCCTTAATTCTTATCTTCGTCACGAATCTGTACACGGCGTATTTTTCCACTGATCGTCTTAGGCAACTCCTCCACAAACTCAATAACCCGGGGATACTTATACGGCGCGGTGACTTTCTTCACATGATCCTGAATTTCACGGACCAATGCTTCTCCCGCTTTATCTTTATATTCTTTAGCCAAAATAACAGTCGCTTTCACAATCTGGCCTCTGATTTCATCCGGAACGCCGGTAATGGCACATTCTACCACAGCCGGATGAGTCATCAAAGCGCTTTCCACTTCAAACGGTCCGATACGATAACCGGAACTTTTAATCACATCATCGTTTCGTCCCACAAACCAATAATAACCATCTTCATCCCGCCAGGCGATATCCCCGGTATGGTATACATTATCAAAATAAACGCTTTCCGTCAGTTCGGGATCTCTATAATAACCCAAAAACAGCCCTACCGGTTTACCTTTATCCGTACGAAAAATAATTTCCCCTTGTTCTCCGTCTTCGGCACTGCGTCCGTCGGGAGTAATCAAATCCATCTCAAATGCCGGCCCGGGTACTCCCATAGAACCCGGTTTGGGCTCCATCCAAGGAAAAGTAGCGATAGTAACAATCGTTTCTGTTTGTCCGAAACCCTCCATCAATTTAATTCCCGTAGCTTTATAAAACTCCTCATAAACGGAAGGATTCAACGGTTCTCCTGCAATAGTACAGTAGTGGAGAGAAGATAAATCGTAAGTAGAAAGATTTTCCCGGATCATAAACCGGAATACGGTAGGTGGAGCACAAAAAGACGTTACTTTATAATCCTGTATCTTCTTCAACAAATCGGCGGGAGCAAACTTCTCATGGTCATATACAAACACACAAGCACCCATAATCCATTGTCCGTATATTTTTCCCCAGGCAGCTTTCGCCCAACCCGTATCGGCCAACGTAAGATGCAGGCTTTCTTCATGAAGATTCTGCCAAAAACCGGCCGTTACAATATGTCCCAATGGATAACGAAAATCGTGAATAACCATTTTCGGCTCTCCGGTAGTACCGGATGTAAAATAGAGAAGAAAAATATCTTCATTTGTATTTACCCGATCGGGACGAACAAAAGAACCGGCTTCCTCCAAACCCTTGTTAAAATCCAACCATCCTTCCGGAAACAATGGCCCGATAGAAATCCGATGTTTAACCGTGGGACATTGAGGCATAGCCTGATCAATATGCTCAATTACCTCTTCTTCTCCTATACAGACAATCGCTTTTATATCTGCTGCATTACAACGATAAATAATATCCTTGGAGGTTAACAAGTGTGTTGCGGGAATAGCAACAGCCCCAATCTTGTGAAGGCCCAATAAAGCAAACCAATATTGATACCGGCGCTTCAATATCAACATCACCATATCCCCTTTACCTATTCCCAACGAAAGAAAAAAAGAAGCGGCTGCATCACTTTTTTCTTTCATATCCGCAAAAGTAAAATCAATATGTTCTCCCCTATCGTTAGTCCAACATAAAGCCCTTTTCGAGGGATTTGTTTTAGCCCATTCGTCCACTACGTCATAAGCAAAATTGAAATGGTCCGGAACATTAATCTTGAAATTAGCATTAAAATCTTCGCGTCCCGAAAATGTCGTCTGATCTAAATATCTTTCTATCATTATTTTTGATTAATAAAATCTCCCGTATGAATTATTTCTCCCCTGTGTTAATGAAATCTTTCACAAAATAATTGCCAAAAACTTAACCCGCTTTCCATCCAATGCCTTCATTCCATGAGGATGAGATGAATCAAAATAGATACAATCCCCTTCTCCCAGAATCAAGTCTTTTCCGTTAATATGAAATTGCAAGCGGCCTTCCAGCACATAATTAAATTCCTGACCGGTATGGGTATTCAAATAAATCGGATTCTCATTGGGTTCTACCGTTACTTCAAAAGGTTCTGCCTTCGGATTCTTAAATCCGCTTGCCAGGGCCTGATACTTATAAGCTTTCGTACGCTGTACCGAAACGCCTTTTCCGTAACGTGTAAGAAAATAATTCTTCATTTTCGGTTCTTCTCCGGAAATGAGAGTAGAAGTATCGATTCCAAATTGTTGGGAAACATCACATAAGTAACTCATAGGAATGTCGACCTCTCCGGATTCAAATAATTCAATCTCCTCCGGAGCTTTATCAAATTGTTGAGCCATGCTTTCTACAGAAAGATCCAGACTTTCCCTCAATCCTTTTAATCTTTCTGCAATCTGTTTTATTTGTTCATTCATATTCAATTATTTATAAGAATATTACCTCCCCGCTTTTATTCCTTTAATAACTGCATTGGAAAATCCGTTGGCTTCCAATTCATTCAATCCTTTTATAGTAAGTCCTCCGGGAGTAGTCACCAAGTCTATTTCCGCTTCCGGGTGTGATTCGGAACGCAATAACAATTCTGCTGCTCCTTTCATGGTATGAACGACCAATGTTTGAGCGTCTTTCGGATAGAAGCCCATTTCGATACCGGCCTCCATAGCGGCACGAATATATCGGAACAAATAAGCAATTCCGCAGGAGGTAAGAGCGGTCCCGTCTTTCATTCTTTCCTCATCAATCAAAATAGCTTTTCCCAATTCATCAAAAATATTCAATACCAATTGTTCCTGTTCGGAAGATGCATTATTGGAAGAGATAAGAGTCATGCTCTCTGCAATCTTAATGGCCGTATTGGGAATAACACGGAAAAGAACCGGTAACGAACGAGATTCCACCGGTTTTACCAATGATTTATTCATTTCTTCAATGGTAACGCCTGCCGCAACCGAAATTAACAGTTGCTTTTCGTAATCCAGTTTAAACTTGATATCCAATATAACATCTTGGATCATCCATGGTTTTACAGCCATGATAACCATATCGGCATCTGTTACACTATCATAATTGCTCACCACCGTTTTTACACCCGGAACCTTCTTTTTTAATTGTTCCAATACACTTTTCTGAACATCTACCACAGTAATGTCTTCTTCTTTGAAAAAAGTACCTGTCAACAGACCCGTCACCAGGGAACTGCCCATATTTCCTCCGCCAATGATTGTAACTCTCATGTTTCCAAATTTTAATTTACTGTAAACAAAGCAATAAATGATACTGATTGCTCCGGCGCAAAAATAATAAATAATGCGGAGCAAAAA
>DAIQOU010000055.1:0-15316 GCA_036787725.1 Bacteroidales bacterium | reverse complement strand
AAGTTGCCTCTTACGGCGAGTCCGGAAAGTGTTTTCGAAATGCCGTTGAACGGGTTGTTCCGGCACAGTCTTATTTTGTTGCCAACCGACTTTTTGAGAACACCAAATTATGACGGTTTACCCTTTTGTCTTTGTTTCATCATTCATTAACAATAAAAAGAATATGTCCGGAAACTCCGATATTCGTTGAATAAATTCCGGAGGGGTTGATGTGAGTGGGATATATCGATTGCCGCTTATTTAATATGTCTTGTTATGGAAGCAGACAAGGGTTAAATAAAAAGAGGGTGGAATCATGCCGTGACCCACCCTCTTAAAAACATTCCGGATTTTAGCTAAAACCGACTACTTATTTATAATTATTTTTTCATTCTTCTCGCTATTATCCACGAATTTAACTGTTACAATATAAACACCCGATGAAGTTTGTAATTCTTTGCTGAACGCAACATCTTCAATATGGGTATCATGAGAAATAAGCGTGCCTTGCAACGTATTTACCAATACTTGGGAAATCTTTTTGTCTGAAGAAACATATAACATTTTACCATGCGTATATATCTTCACATTGTCTTCGGATCCGATCACATCTTCAATTCCTGTCACAGACCGGAGCCCTTTGGCTACCAAACGAAAACGTTCGGAGAATTCCGGCACATTTGTAAATTGATAAACATTATTTCTCAACAAATCAATTTCCGTTCCGGCATATTCATCCACTAAAGATAATGAAGTAACCTCCATACTTTCCACATTGGCAAAACGCAACTCCATCTCGTCCGCAGAACTGCTTTGTACTCCCAACCGCAATTCGACATCAGAGGCGGTTGCTTTTTCAGAATGTATTACATTACGGAAACCATCCGATCCCAATACAAAGAATTGAGGTACAGCTCCGGAAACGGGATCTGATTCGCTAATAAATAATTGAGGAACGCTTTGAGTATATAAATATTCATTAAAAGAAATAACAGCTTTACTTTTACCTTCTTTACCGGTCACCTCCGGATACAATACATTTTCAGTCATTCTTGCCGACTTCAATGTATAGTCTCCCGAGCGGGCCACCGACGCACTTGCAGGGAAACGCAAAGTCACAGTACTTCCTTTCACTCCTTTTGTTTTAATAAAGAATGCTTGAAATGAAGGAATTAATTCGGTAGAAGGAGTACCGTATGTATTCCACGGATGTTCATACAACCGATAATAATCTTCCACTACCTCTTTATTCATCTCATAGAATATATTGAAATCCAAAGAAGACAGGAACGGATTTCCCACCATAATTTCATCACCGGCCGGTACAGAAAGGCTAAAGACCCGATCATTTCCGTAATTCACCATTTTCTTATCTGTAATAAAACGATAAGCTTCATTTCTCCGGGTAATTCTTCCGGGCATTTGCTGCCACTCTTCATATAAATCCAAAGAAGGAACTGTGTTATTATAATAACGGAATTTGCTTACACCGGCAATATAACTGTGAATACGATGCCACTTGCTTATTTCCGTATTTTCAAAATAAGGCATTTCCAAATAACCGCCCAATTGATTCAAGTTGGTATGGTCGCTCTCTCCGATTTCATTTTGAAGTTTCGCAGCCCACACGCTCACGGCATAATGTTGTTTTTCGCCTAATTCCAATCCGTTATCCGCAACGGGAGAATACCAGTCTCCTTCCAACTTCCCGTATTGAGGTGAAGTCGTACGGAATCCTTGTCTCCAAATATTCGGATATCCTCCTACCGAAAAGTCTCCGGATGCCATTTTTTGCAATGGAGCAGCCAACGCATACCAACGGTTGCGTTTCATCGGCTCGGCAGAATAAATATCTTCATTGGTATATACATCATTGACACCGTCATTCTTACCGAAATTATAACGAATATAGGCTTTCGTATAATTCAACAAATCCGATTGGGCCACTTCTCCACCAAAATGGAACCAAATTTGGTTACAATTCGGATCACCGTATTGATCCCGGGGAGTATACGTTTCACTTAAATCGGGATAAGTCGTTGCATTGCCCGGAATATGAACATCGCTGCAACCGGAAGGAACACAATTCAATGCGTTTCCATGCTCATCCACCCAGTTGACGGGATTATTCCAATTGTTATCTGCAGGGGTTTTGCTCCAATACATCACAGGAGCCGATACCGAGATGGCATTACTTTCCTCGGAAATACAACCTCCCAACGATTTTACTTTTACGGTATAAGTACCGATTTCGGTAGCTTTATAAGTGGATTGTACCTCTCCTACGATTTCCGCTCCGTCTTTATACCAAATATAAGTAACGATATCCGAACCGGAAACAGAAACTTTCAGATCGGTGCCTTCATTGATAACACACTCTCCTGTAAGAGTCGGTTTACCGGGAGCATCTACAATACCCTTCAACTCCACTTCACTATCCAATTCACAATAACCATTATATATAACCACTTTATAAAATCCGAAATCTTGGGTTGTCGTATGGTCAATCACATATTGATGGCCGCTTGCATTGGGGATCAACTCATATCCGTTACCGGTATTTCGATACCATTTATAAGATTCTACCGGTCCTACGGATAATACCGTAAAAACAGTAGGTCTTCCGGAACAAACCACTCCGGGCTCGACCTCTTCTTCTATAATAAGAAATTGATCTTTTCCATAAAATACAGTTACTTCTTGGGTCGTTTCGGAACAATTGTCTTGCACTTGTGCGATGTATTTTCCCGGAGGTACTCCGTCAAATACATTCGCGTCTTGTAACGGAGTATAATAAGAATCATCTTGTCCTTTTTCTTTTACCCTGTATTTATAAGGAGGGTTCCCGCCTTCTGCCGTAATGGTAAGCCGTGCAGTGGATTCTCCGCTACAGGTAATACCTCCGGATAAAGGAACATTTACCTTGGGAGGAGAATAAGGCAAAAGAGTCATTTCTGTTGTTCCCAGAATACAATTCTCCCCAAAAGGAGTATTATTAAAATAATACGGCTTCGCTTCAACATAGTAATCACCTCCGGACAAATTCGTAAATGTATAAGAAGAAGTTCGAACAGAGCTTATTAAGGTAGGATTGCCTCCTTGAGGATCCTTTTTATACAAATACATATAAGTTGATACATTGACCGGTTGGTTATTCATATTCAAATACTGAGAAGTAGCCGTCAAATCATATTTTCCGCAAACAGCTCCGGGTTTAGCATTTAAAACCACTCCCGAAAAGCCCGAATAAGATTGATTCAGACTAAGATTAAGAATCTCTTCCCGACCGCAACTGAAAACAGCTTTGATCTTATAAGCTCCATAAGGCAGATCATCCCAAAGGTAAACAGTATAAGACTGGTCTAAATTTTTCACTATCGGAGAACGACTGACTCCGGCCGGACCGGACTCGATTGAAAAGGTGATCGTTCCGTTCATTATATAACTCCCATAATAGGTAATCGGATGAGTAGCATAAAAACTCAATGCAATCGTAGAAAAACCATCACATCGATAATTAAGCAATTGTGTAGAAGTTAACGCGACTGTCATCGGTTTTGTAGGATTAGTTGTAGTGGCGGTTAACGTCTTTAGAAGTACTCCGTTTTTATCGGTAATCTTCACCTCATATGTAGTAGCTACATCCAAATTAGTAAGCCAAAATGTGTTACCCGATATCCAAGTATACGTTTTGGTTTCGGTACCTTTTCCGGAAGTGGGTGTACAAGTCACCGTATAAGGATATTCACCACACACATAACCGGAAATTCCCGTTGTCGTTTTTTGAATATACGCAGCTGCCTTATCCGGGATATCGCAAAAACCGTTATACTCCATAACCCGATGATTGGATATCGTATAATTTTCCGTTACTGCCGGCAATTGATAGGTAGTCGGATCTGTTAATATCTCTTGAGAACAAGGATGTTGAACTTGTATCCTATAATTCAATTTGGTCGGATCATAATTGGTTATCTGCATGTATGCTGTACTATTGGCAGTGGTCCAAGCCGTATAATTATTCGTCCCGGCCGGATATTCAACACGATATTTTATAGCAGGATAGTAAGCATTAGAGATACTGTTTGATCCGTTTATATACATATTGGAATAAGACACCTGTACATAAATATTTGTACAACTTCCGGCTCCGCTGACCGAAGGAGTACCGTTCACAGCAAAAGTGGTAAATGAAACATCCTGCAAACCTCCGGTAGAGTTTACAGCCGTAGTATTTACCGTAAATCGTGTTTCTTCACAATTATCTTTCACGGAAACATGGTAATTTCCCTTAGGCAAATTATTAAAATACAAGCTTGTATTTGAAGTAGTTTGTGTATATTCCTTTGCCGGAGTGACGGAAGTATTGGTAATCGTAACCAGGTAAGGAGCTCTACCGCCGGTATAAGAAACATACAACCTTCCATTATCGGGACAACGATCCGAAAGGACACTTGCTGTAGGAGCATTCAATGCCAATTCCGGATAATCTGTATTCACAAATACAGTTTGAGTAACAGGTGTTCCCTGAGTTGTTTCATCGTAAACAGCAACCGTATAAGTAGCTTTGGGAAGACCGGTAAAAACATTATTTGTTTGTATGGGAGTGGCCAACTCTGCCGGTGCAATGATGGCATATTTCACCGGAGGAGTAGCATTTTCTACGATAACCTCCATTTCTCCGTTGGCCAAACAGGTTCCCTGAGTGACATTTATTTTTGTAATCTTCGGCAATCCGAAACCGGATAGCGGAAGGCTTATAATAAAAAGCAGTAATAAGTATTTTATTTTATTCATATGTTCTCTATAATTTAATATTCAACTAATTCGGTGAATCAAGCGTGTTATTTAAATAGTTGAAGCGCCTTTGCTTGTTGTGTGTAAAAATAAAGAATATAAAAAGCACCCAATTTTCGGTCTACTTCTTTTCCCACAGCCAGCACTTCTTTTCCGTTTTTATCAAAGACAGTGCCTTCCTGTTCACAAGTATATAATTCTTCACCTTCGTTATCCGAAATAACTCCGGTCCTTATATTAAAAGAACCAATAGCGGGCATATCTCCCGGAAAGCCGAAACCATATTCAAAAGAAAGTATTTCTTCTCCCTCCACAGCCGTAATCCTGATTTCTTTTGCATCTTCATTCGGCAACACAATGGAAATAATGTCTCCGGCCTTGAGTTGACAATACTCTTCCTCATTTAATCCCATTTGCAATCGATCCGGACTTTGCTGTACCGCCCAAACAAAACGAGGATTCTCTACATCAAAAATAGCTTTTTGTGCAAGCAAGGGATCCCGTAACGGTTCTTGCGCATTCACAAATAATGCTGTTAAAAAACAGATTAATCCCAAAAAAATAAACCTCATAATTTAATTGATTAATAAAATATTACACAAATGAATACTTATAGCCTATGCGTTCAGGCAAAACCATACGTTTTAAGGACAAAAGAAATCCGGAGGATTTTCTTGTCCTTAACTATTATTCTTTCCAATCAATGATATTATCGTAAAAATCGGAACTGAAGCCTTACAGCCAATTTTGTTTAATGTCATGAATGTTGTTTTTATTACTTCCTCTGTTATCGCAAAGATACATTAAAATATTATAAATCAAAACATAAATAAACAAATTCAAAATAAATTTAACACTATGTACGGGAATTGAAAAATCCGTACTCTTTTATTCCTTGCTTTAGGAACAAAGATGCGGAAACAAAAAAATGAACACTCGAAATAAAAGCGATTGATTTTTCCCGTCAAAAGATTTCATATAAACAAAAAAGGATTCAAGCCGGTGCTTGAATCCTTTTTCACATTTTATCCTTTACGAATTATCCTTGCGTTTCCAAATAAACAACATGTGTTTGCAAATATTCTTCCAAACCGTGTTTACCGTCAGCACCTCCAATTCCGGATTTACGCCATCCGGCATGGAAACCTTGCATAGCTTCAAAGTTTTCTCTATTAATATAGGTTTCCCCGAATTTCAATGCCCGGATCAATTTGAAAGCACAATCCAACTTTTGTGTGTATACAGAAGAGGTCAATCCGTATTCACAATCATTGGCCCACGCAATAGCATCATTTACATCTTCAAAATCCACTATGGGCAAAACGGGACCAAATGTTTCTTCTTGGATAATATCCATTTTCTGAGTCGCTTCCGTGAGAACTGTCGGTTCGAAGAAATAACCTTTACTGCCGATCCGGTTTCCTCCGCAAAGCAATTTCGCACCTTGGCTGATTGCTTTTTCTACTTTTTCTTGCATGGTAACCAATGCATTGGCTTCAATGAGCGGTCCCATGTCTAAATCTGCAATCTCCGAGGGATTTCCCACCTTTACGGCTTTCATACCGGCAAGCAATTTTTCGAGGAAAGCTTCTTTTATTTTCTTGTGGACGTACACACGCTCCGCACAATTACAAACCTGACCGGTGTTAATTACTCTTGAAGCGATGATTGATTTTACAGCCAAATCCAAATCGGCATCATCCATTACAATAGCCGGCGCTTTTCCTCCCAATTCCAAGGATACTTTGGTAATGTTGGGAGCCGCAGCTGCCATTGTTTGCTGTCCGGCTCCAACACTTCCCGTAAGGCTGACCATGCCCACTTTAGGATTGGCAGCCAATTCATGTCCGATCACGGAACCTCTTCCGTTAACCAAATTGAATACGCCTGCCGGCAATCCCACTTCTTCTACTATTTGGGCAAATACATAAGCATTTTCAGGAGTTAATTGACTGGGTTTAACAACAATGGTATTTCCGGTTACTAATGCGGGAGCTGCTTTGCGAGCGACCAAAAAGAAAGGGAAATTCCAAGGTAAGATACCGGTAGTAACCCCTATCGGCTTCTTGAAAAGAAAAATACTTTCGTTCGGACGATCACTTTGAATGATCTCTCCTTCATAACGACGAGCCCAACCGGCCATATAATCCAAATAATCGGCAGTAAACAATACTTCCACATTTGCCAGTCCTTGTGTTTTCCCGCCTTCACGAACGATAATATCCGTTAATTCTTTTTCTCTTTTTCGAATTCCTTGTGCGATTTTGATTAAATAACCGGCTCGCTCCACTGCAGGAAGTTTTTCCCATTTTTCTTGGGCTCGCTCAGCCGCATCGATTGCTCTTTGAGCATCTTCTACAGTCCCGTCAGGCATACGGGAAATTACTTCTTCCGTAGAAGGATTTAATACATCAATCCAATTACCGGATGTATTTTCGACGAATTTACCGTCAATAAACATTTTTAGTTCATTCATGGTGTTACTTTTTTAATTATAAAATCAAACAACAATTTAAGTCGGCATTAAAAATACAAAAAAATTATTACAGCACAAACCCGGTTCCTTCAAAATCAAATCCTTATCCTTCCTCTTCCCTCACCTTAAGAAAGTTGTTTTTACTATACTTTATATCGAACAGATACTTAGTATATGCATTTATCAATCTGTTATTTCTCCGACATGGGTTTTCACGGGGCATCTGCTCCTGTAAACCGGAAATGAGAAGTTAGAAATGAGAAATTAAAAATTGACATTCCCGGTTTTAATGGCGGGTCACCGGAAAACCCGGTCTTGAAAAATGCGTTTAAGCAAGAGTTGAAGGTGTGTCAAAAGGCCGAATATTTCCCGGATAGGTTATAAATAGGATGCGATTACCCTGGCAGGAATTATGGATATTAAAGTCCTATTCAGTCTTTATCCCTTTCGCACTTTCTTCCGTTCTTCCTTTCGCGTCTTTTCCGAGACGAAATTTACAATCCGTAACTTATTCAAAGAACAATTGGATTTTTGAGGTATTCCTCTTATTCAATATATTAAATATTCCGGTTCCACAGGCCAATTTTCCGATGGCAGATGGGATCGGACCATATAATCTTTCATCTGTTCGATGAGATCGGGATAAGACGAAGCCAAATTATTATTCTCTTCCGGATCTTCTTTCAGGTTATATAATTCCTCCGGTTCTCCCGGAATTTTACAAATCAATTTCCAATTTCCCCACCGTACAGCTTGTTGAATTCCTTTAGTCGGATATTGTTCCCAATATAAAAACCGGTCCTCCGGATTCAAACTGCCGGGAGAACGTAATTCAGGTACTAAACTGATCCCATCCGTCGATAAGGTTGTATAGGAAGAGGTTAACGCTGCAAACGTAGGCATGAAGTCAGGAAAATAACACGGAAAACCGGAAGTCTTTCCGGCATTCGACCGGTCCGGCATCCTGATAATCAACGGAACACGGATCCCGCCTTCATACAATTCACCTTTCCATCCCCGCAACTTCCCGTTAAGCTGCAACTTCTCCGTCCGGGCAGCTTTTGCTCCGCCATTGTCCGATGCAAAAATGACAATTGTATTTTTATCGATCTTCAACTCGGAAAGAACTTTCAATACTTTTCCTATACATTCGTCCATATGAGTAATAAGAGCGGCATACGACTTATCATTGGGAGAAAGATCCGGATTTTTCTCATAATTTCCGGTCGATTTCGCATCTAACGGAACATGAGGAGCATTATAGGCTAAATAAAGGAAAAAAGGATGCTCTTTATTTCTTCGAAGAAAATCCAATGCTTCTTCTGTGGCCCGATCTGTGTTGTGATCCGTTGGATTTCCGGTCTTATTTTCCGAAATGATATACTCTTCCCTGTTGCGATAACGAACGGAAGGATAATAATTATGACTTCCGGGCTCACGAATCAGCCAACCGTAAAACTCATCAAATCCTCTATCTAACGGTCCCGCTCCCGGGTCAAAACCGTCCAGATGCCATTTATTCACCAAACAAGTCACATAACCGTTATTACTTAAAATGGTGGCCAATGTAGAATCTTCCGGCTGAAGATTGGTTCGACGAACAGTACCCATACCCTCCCGAACTCCTTCTATCCCTCCGGCCCGACACATATTGCCTCGAATGCGCGCATGACCGGTATGCAATCCGGTCATAAGACAACAACGTGAAGGCGAAGATACGCTCGCCCCGGCATAACAGTCGGTAAAGGTAATACCCTCTTCTGCCAACGCATCGATATGGGGAGTTTCTATCACCTTATTGCCGAAACAACCCAAATCACCGTATCCCAAGTCATCGGCAAGAATAAAAACAATATTCGGTTTTGTATCCCCTTCTTGCGAATATAAAACCGGAGTGATAATCCCCGTAGAAACAACAGCTAAAACGAACTTTTTCATATAATTTCAAGTTTCTTACACATTACGGACTAAATTAATCGTTGACATATTCGGCCAATCCTTTCAATCCCAACTTCTTAATCCCTTCCGCGACAAAAGAAGCCACCTGCATTGCTCCTTTTTCCATCATATGTGTATCATCTTTCAATCCTTCCGGCTTAGCGGGGTCCACACCGGGTTCCACCCAACGATAATAAGGAATGGAAGCGGAATCCCCCAACAATAAAATAAAATCACGGGTTTTCAAATGAATATCAATCAAAGGCACCTCGTATTTTTCGGCTACTTTCCGGGTAAGAGCCGGATAAGCTTTCAAACGGTCATCCACTAAGGCTCCGTTTTTAAATGTTCTCATCACAACCGAAGTCAATAATACAGGGATTGCTTTTTTAGCCCGCGCTTCACTCACAAACCTGATCAAATTGGCTTCGTATTCTTCATGAGAAGCATGCCGTTCGGGACGGGAAGAAGCATCGTTATGACCAAACTGGATAAATACATAATCTCCGGGTTGTACTTCTGCGAGCAACTTTTCCCAACGTCCTTCATTAATAAAGGTTTTGGTACTTCTCCCTCCGATAGCATGATTAGCCACTTTCACGGGACCGTCAAAATGGTTTTCAAGCATTTGCCCCCAACCGCGGATCAATCCGGCTTCTTCCTTATAAGTTTGAGCCGTGGAATCCCCGGCAATAAAAATTGTTGTTTCACGATCGGTAAGATGAAAAGAGGAAGTGAATAGCACCAATACTCCCAATAAAAATAAATGTTTCATGTTAGCCTGTTATTAATTATGTTTCCAAACCGACACTCCGGCCGTTTCAATTTCTTTCCCTCCTATAATATAATTGACTCCCGAAGACAAAGGTAACGACAACGTTTGATCGGAATAATTCACTGCTATTCCGAATCCGTTACGATATTCGATGTGCAACCCGTCGGGAAGATCAAGAAGCGGAATATTCAACCGATCGTACAGCTGCTCTAATACTGCCTTTTCTAACTTTCCTTCGCGGGAATCTACTCCGATATAGGTAACCGTACCTTTTCCCGACTTCCGAGATATAATAGCCGGTTTTCCTTCATAAAAATCGCCTAAATAAGTTCCCCGGATTTCGGTTTCTTTATCCGGAACCAATATCTCTCCCCAAGAGGTCCATGGATAACGAGTTCCGTTGAATAATACATGATCGGGGGTGTGAGGCAATAACAAATCATAAAAATCTATCTTCGCACCGATCAGAGAATAAATCGGTTCTCCGAAAGGGGCTTCCCATAAATGTCCCGAACGATTCTTATGACCGGTACGACATGTCAGTACCAAGTTCCCTCCCTGTTCGACATACCGGTTTAGTCTATTAACAAATTCTCGATCTATCATTTCATATGCAGGAGCAATCATTACTTTGTATTTCGAAAAATCATCCCGCTCATCGATAAAGTCTACCGGAGCGCCAAATTGTTTTAATGCATTATAATAATGGTCTATATGTCTTTCCGTATCCCATTCGGCAGTTTGTCGGTTGCGTTGCATTTCCCACGTATTCTCATGGTTGTATAAAATAGCCGTACGGCGTTGTTCGTATTCGGTCGGCGTTCCCGCTTCCGGATTAAACTCTTCTCTTAAGCGGTTTATTTCTTTTATAAAACGGACATACTCCAGTCCGCCGGAAGTGGGAGTTACTCCGTCCGGGCCCACAATACCGTAATGATACAACTCTGTTCCGTAGACCGGTTGACGATAGCGATAAGTACAAACAAAATCACTCCCTCCTGCAAATACATGCCATAACCACAGTCGAACGGCACCCGGCAACGGTTGAGGATTGATACTCCCCCAATTTACCTGCCCCGGCTGCAATTCCATTACCCCGTATACTCCATCAATGGGACGAAAGAAATCATTAGCTTTAGCAATTCGCTCTACCGGTCCCAATCGATATCCTTTCCTTCCGATTCCGTAATTTTCCCCAAAAACCATATAGCGGGTATAGGAATGAAAATCCAGTTCATCGCTTTTCCTCAAATGCCCATCTTCATATAGAGGGATATAATTGGTAGTGATCCATTGCTCTTTCCCTGCATATTGACGAATAGCTAAAGCCTGCGCATCCAAAAAGCTTGCCATTTCATCGGTAATAAACCGGTTATAATCCAACACCTGATGTGAATTCATAAACAGTTGAGATACACGCGGAATATTGATTTGTTCAAAATCGGAATACTGCTGACTCCAGAAAGCCGTACCCCACGCTTTATTCAATGCTTCGATCGTCTTATACTTTTGTTTTACCCATTCCCGAAAGCGTTGGTGAGCCGAAGTCCCGTAATCGGCAGCCGGACGAGGCTCATTATCCAATTGCCAACCGATGATACGGGAGTCCTTGCCGTAATGCCGGGCCAGTTGTCGGATCATTTTCAACGAATATTCCCTGTAAAAAGAATTTGACGCAGAAGGATGCTGACGGGCACCGTGATCCAATACCGTTCCATTTTCTTGCCGGATAGCTATCTCGGGGTATTTTCTCAACAACCAAACGGGAGGCGTAGCAGTCGAAGTACACATAATCACCTCCAATTCATTTTCGCCGGCCAATGCAACGGCCCGGTCCAACCACGCAAAATCATATACTCCTTCCGCCGGTTCCAACCGGGCCCATGCAAATTCGGCAAAGTGAACAAATTCAAATCCCAACTCTTTGATCTGTTTCAGATCACGTTCCCATTGCGATTCATCCCAATGTTCGGGATAATAATAAACTCCGGTTAAGGTCAATTTTTCCGGCTTAAAGAAACGTTTCGGATCTTGCGCCCGAACTGAACAAAATAAGCCGACAATTAATAATAAACCCAATAAACAATAAATCTTCATGCCTTATTATTTCTTTTTTATTTCTTCGAGTTCGCAAACAGTCACGGGTCCCAATAAGCCAGAAGGAACAGGCGCCCATGTATCAAAACGGACGTCTTTATAAGTAATACTTACAAAGTTAATTTCATGAAACTTTCGCCATTCCACTCCCCGGCGGTCATAATCGGAAATCCGGTTGGCCGGCAAATTGGTAACATCCACCTCCAACACATTCTTGCCATCGAGTAAAAAGGATCCTATATTGGTTTCGAAAGGTACGGCGAACAACGTACGTACCAACTTTCCGTTAAGATACACCTTGGCACTCTCTCGTACATCTCCCAACGAAAGACGATATTCCTTTCCGGGCGTTTTAGTAAAATCAAATTCGATTTTATAACGAGCCGTTCCCATGTTCCGTTTCAAGTCCGGATAAGACAAATCGGTCCAGCTTCCCAATGATTCCAATGAGAAAGACTCGTTTACGGCAGGCTCACTGTCCGTAAATGACATTTCCCATCCTTTATTCAACTCCAATACCTCTTTCTCCGGACGGTAATATTTCCACTCCGGGGCGGTAACCCTCCGATTGGAAAATGTTTTTAACAACACCGACTCTCCGGGTTTTAATTGCATAAAAACAGAAGTAACTCCGGATTCTTTTTTCACTTGTGCCACTCCCGATTCTCCTGTCAGGGGATCAAAAAGGACCGCGCTCTCGGCATCCACAGCCAGCGGAACCCAACCGTCAATCGGGTTGTTTTGCAACAAAGTAAAAAAGTAATGATGTCCTTCCGGATGTTTCCGGCGAATATATTGTCCTCCCCAATCGATAGAGAAACGTTCCTTGGGAACAGAAGAAGCAGACAACATTTCGGAATAATCCATTCCCGTAATGATTTTTCCTTTTCCCAACGGATGAACCGACGTTTCCCTAAACGAATTAACGGCAGGAAATCGACCGATTAATTTATCGAATGCATTCCTGCGTTCGGTCAGTCGGGACAAACCGGGCACATCCTCGGGATACCGGTCGGCAAAAACCACCACAGCTCCCTTTTGTATAAGCAACTCTATTTGTTTCAACGTTTCTTCCGGAATTAATCTCACTGCCGGCAGAATCAATCCTTTATAAGCTGCTCCTCCCTCTGTTTTAATCCATCCGTTTTCCACAGTAGCCGAACGAATAAAATGATCGGAAATATAATCCAAATCATACCCGGCTTCCCTTACCCGGGCCACTGCATTATAAAAATCAGGCAAGCGTTCGCGCATTCCATGAATGGCAAAAGTCAGGAAATATTTTCCCCGTTGATCGTTCCAAATATCATACATGGGAAGATAAAGTAAAAAATCATTATCCGGTTCTCCATATTGAAGGAAGGATTGGACTCGTGAAATATATTCAAAAAAGGCCGGAGCATCTTTCCAAATGCTGTTGGTCGGCGACATATCTACAGAAGCATAAAATTTCCATCCCGGCCAATCAGCCTCTTTAGGGGAATAAGTGTTGCCATGAAAATAAACATGATTCACTCCCGACACAAACATCTGATCCAATTCGGGTTTAGCCCCGGATAAAGATGTTCTGAAATGCTCCGTCAACCAGGTAAAAGTTTCGGCCGAAGTGAATCTTTTTCCGGCAATGTGTGCTGCCGAAGAAGCATATTTCAAGGTAGTAGGATCCCCGTCATTCTCTTTTCGGATCGAATCTTTCCGTAATCCGGGAATATCAAAATCCGTAATGCCGAACGATTCGCATTCGGGAATATCTACCGAAGCATAAATATCGATCAGGTTGGCCGGAGAACCGTGTGCCTGATTACGGGTAATAATTCCTCGTTGGTGTGCCCAATTGCTCCACGGAACGGTAAAATTATCCTTCAATAACTCGCTTATTGTTTCCCGGTAATCCGATATTACCCGTACGGAGGTATCCGTTGCTCCATTGGCGAGCAGTTCGGAAAAATAATGTTCTAATTTATATCCTCTTTTCTTTTCAAACCGATCCAACAAATCAGGCGTCCAATCTGCTCCATACACTTCATACGAATCATTAAAAAACGCATGCGGATAAGGAGTGGAGGATTGAGTAAACGCAACTTCAAACTTATCAAAATACCGTTGTACCGCTCCCGAGTCCAAGTGATTCAATACATATCCCTGCCCTCCGGGAGCTGCCCGTTTCACTTTTTGAAATGTTTTTCCGACAAACAAAGCGATCAACTTCCAATCCTCTCCCGACTTTGCTTCCCAATCCAACCTGCTATCGGATTGTACCTTGGATGTCAAATCCAAACATTCTCCGGCAGAAGAATAAGCCATCAACCGACTTAATCGGGCCGATTCTTTCTGTTTTTCATCGGTCGGTTCAATCAATTCTGTCAATCGACCGCCTCCCGTTAAAGTATATTCCCGGAAAACCGCTTTTGTTGCCGCATCTTCCAAGTTTACTTCCGGACCTCCGAAAGGCCAGCCGGTTCCCATATTCATATCTGTTACCATTCCGAGACGCTCGCCTTCCGACTCCGTCCAAGCAAGCATTTCCATCCATTGCGGTGACAGATAATCCAGATACCGTTCTTCCTGTCCTTTCACTCCGTAGATAGGAGTTATTTCTACTCCTCCGATCCCGGCACTGCTTAAGGTCTCCAAATTATATGTAAGATTCTCTTTATCTACCGCACTTCCCATCCACCACCAACGAACACGAGGTTTTGCTTCCGGCAATTGTTCCGGCCAATCCGTACCCTCGGAACCGCCGGAACATGCAGTCAAAACAAAAGATAAAATAAAAGCGCAAGCTATCCAATATTTATTCATAACATAAACCGTTAAACTGTTATTATTTTTTCGTGAAACATTACCGAAGGAAAAATGGTCATTCATGGCTCATCATTTTATTGCTCCGATGTTCATTATTCAGATTACAAAAATAAGAATCGGAAGAAATAAGAAACATGTAATATTATTCAAAAAGCTATATTTTTCGACAATTATGTCCCGGTTCCGTACGATAAGCAATCAAAAACAAGGTCGGGAAATACCGAGCCTTGTTATGAATTGTAAACGATTACCCCGGAAGGGGTAAAATACGGATAACCCCGAGTGCAACTCGGGGCATCGGAATATCTCGACGAAATGAACCCCGAAGCGGGTTCAACTCCTCCGGCATTTCCCTTCAAATCTCATGTAAGAAACTGACATCCAATCTGTTTTCTTCCTGATAGAAGTATTAAAAAGTTGATACGATTAAAATTTATTCTTTTTCTTTT
>DAIQOU010000458.1:0-4128 GCA_036787725.1 Bacteroidales bacterium | reverse complement strand
ACCTTCTTTTCCGGCATACTTTAAGAAAGTCAGGTTAAAAAGCACAACAGTAACGTTCATCGCTATTTCGGTCAAACCTTCGGATGAGCCGTTGTAAAACATTCTACCCAAAGAACGCCAACTGAATTTACCCCGTATTTTTTTCAAAGTCGGATGGGATCTGAGGCTCTTGAAAACTACGAAAAGTGAAAGGAGGCAACCTACCGAGATAGATACCCCCGTTGCCAGACCTACGCCGAAAGTACCCAAGTCAAACTGAGTAACGAATAGAATACTCAGCACGATATTCAGTAAGATCGACAAAATTATCACATTCATCGCAAAACGTGGATGACCCAATGTTTTCAGGATAGAGTTCAGGAAAAACATAATAAGATTAACTCCTACGAACGGCATCAACCCATGGATATAGTTAAGTGAACCCACGAATAAATCTCCTTCCGCACCCATGATTCCGGCCAACCGGACGGGAAACAAATTGAAAATTGAAAATATAATCAACGAGAAAACAAGGATAGACGTACTTCCCGTTATAAGGGCGGTCTTGACCCTGACATAGTTCTGCTCACCCATAGCGATACTCATCTGAGCCTGGGCGCCTACGGCCAGAATATTAGCAATGCCGGATGGGAGCATGTAAGCCGGAAGAATGAGACTGACGCTTGCCAGCGCGTCGGCCCCTAAATAATTACCGACGATGATCCCGTCTACAATGGCTTGTATACTGAAAAATACAAATGCGATAGTGTTGGGGATGGAATATCTTGCAATGAGTGAACCTACTTTATCAGTTGCAAGTCTGTTTTCTGTGTGTGAAGAATGATTGTTGTTCATTAAAATCATGTTTAATCCCGGCAAGCAACTATATATGTTGGTTATTGCCGAATGCGTAAATAAAATGTGATATAATAAAGGATCGGTGTACCGAATGGGGTACGAAAATAATATTCCACACTGAGCTATGTGGACACTGAGACGGGAAGGTCGGAATAATTTTTTGTGCTTCAGGCATAATACCGATAGCACCATTATTCCTTATTACGCGGATTGATTAAACATGAAAAAGTTTTAATTCTTTTATTAATGAGTACAAAAGTAATAAATATATTTCTTCTACTATTATAATAGCCTGAAAATCACTAATCGAACTGATGAAAAACTTTGGCGATAACTGTCCAGCCTTTATCTATTTTGATAAATGATAGATAGTCGTTGCAATCAGAACCTACAGCATCTTTTTCCATAACAATTCGAACAACTGCGGTAGTTGGCGTAATGTCAAGTACATCGATACGAGAAACGATTGCAGGAGATTTGCCATAATTGATAATGAAGTCGGCAGTAGGATTACCGGCTCCACCCATAAGCTCGCCATTGACCGTACCATATGTCACACAGTCTTTATGGAAGATATCAGCCAACATATCAACGCTACCAATTCGTAATGCTTCCACATATTTAGCAGCTAATTTAACGACATTATTATACTCTTCGGCTGATACCGTCCTTTTATTCATAATTTATTCCTCCTAATTAATTTTGTTAATGCGTGTACAAAATTAATTTTTATTTCCGGAAAATAGTTATGGGTTCACCATTATCCGATGATTTTCGGTTATTAATTTAGCATCAAAAATCATTTAAATCTACCATACCCAACTCGAATTTGGCATTTTTAAAATCAATCAGAAAAAATATTTTCATTTTTTTAGGAAATGCAGACACGTCAATCAAAAGAAAAACGCTAAATCTTTATTTCTAAAAGATTTAGCGTTTATTACTAGTACCCAGAGCCGGGGTCGAACCGGCATGGAAATGAATCCACTGGTGTTTGAGACCAGCGCGTCTACCGATTCCGCCATCTGGGCATCGCAAGACGGGTGCAAAGGTAAAAAGTTTTTTTACATTCCCAAAATTTATTCTTCTTTTTTATCGTTTTTCTTTTGCAGAAGAGTATGGACTTTTTCTGCAATCATCTCGGGTGTGATACGAGTCAGGCAGGCATAGTCTTTCCGAAAACAGGGTTTATTACCATATACCGAACACGGACGACAGGAAAGGTCGATTTGAACAGCCCATGCGGGATCTTGATGGTATCCGTAAAACCCGGCAAACGGATGAGTAGCTCCCCACGCAGAGATTACCGGAATTCCGACTAAAGACGCCAAGTGCATATTTCCGGAATCCATCGAAATCATTACATCCAACCGACTCATCAGAAGCAATTCTTCCGAAAAAGAGAAAGAATCCGGAGGCAATTGAATTCGTTTATCCTCATGTGCCCATTCTTCTAAAATAATTCGCTCATCTCTTCCTCCAAATAAAAAAATCCGAACATCTCCGACCAATAACAGAGAAATTACCTTCCTCATGGTTTCATGCGGTATTATTTTTCCCGGGTGTTTTGCAAAAGGAGCTATTCCGATCCATACATTTTCTTTTTTTCCGGCAAAGGAGTTGATAGGAGTGTAATCGGGAATTTTTTCGGCATAAATGCTTTTAAAATCAATCGGGAAATCATAACCCAATCCGGTAAAAACCCGGTGATATCGTTCTATAGAAGTTTCTAATGGATGCAGTTCCTTATTACGAAAACGAGTCAATGCTTTCTTTTCTTTTCTTCCTTTATTTATAACTGCTATTTTTTCTCCTTTTAATCGAAAAAAATAGCGAATTTGCCGGGAACGAAGCACATTATGCATATCTGCAATCCGATCCGGATTTTCTTTTGCCATTTCATTGATTAACCGAAACAATCCCCTGATTCCCTTATGTTTTCCTTGTGTAAAAACAGGAATAATCCTCACATTCTCCGGTTTATTTTCAAAAATGCCGATAAAAGGCTTCTTCGTCAATAAAATAAACCGATCCGAAGGATAATGAGATGCTACAGAATAAAGAACGGGGATAAGCATCGCTACATCTCCCAATGCAGACAAACGAATAACAAGTACCTGAGACATGTTTTATTTTTTACCGTATAAAACCGGATTTAATAAAGGATCATTATACATTTTCATTTGTTTATAGACCTTCATGTATTTTTTTCCCGATTCGATATCTTCCAACAACTTATCAATTGCACCGGATAAATCTTGTTTTTGTTCCAGCAATACATTTAATTTTTCTCGGCATGTTTGACGCTGTTCTTCGGAAATATCCATCCGAAGGGTTTCTTGCTTCATATGATAAATTTTAAGAACCAGAATGGATAAGCGATCGACAGCCCAAGCCGGGCTTTCGGTATTGATATCGGCATCAGGAAGAGACACCGTGTTTTTGTATATATCTAAAAAATAACTGTCAATCAATTCTACCAGATCGGTACGGTCTTGATTAGATTTATCGATTCTCCTTTTGATCTCCACTGCTTTTACCGGTTCTATCCCGGGATCTCGAATAATATCTTCCAAATGCCATTGAACCGTATCGATCCAATTTTTCAAATACAAATAATATTCAATCGATTTAACGGGATAAGGATTATGCAATGGTGCATCCACCCGGTCTGTTTGATGATAATCGGATGTCGATTGTTCAAAAATCGATAAAGCCAATTGTGTAAAACTCATAGATCTTATTTTAAAATGGTTATCTGCTTGGGACAAAGGTACATTTTTCTTACAAATCAAAGAAGTAAAAACACAAGAGACCTTATTCTTTCTTAAAGGAATCGACTTTCAAGGCAATTTATTTTAAATTAAGAAGGAAAAGGTTTATCTTTCGCAGCGTTTGGAAAACAGCAAACAATGAAGCGTGTTAAAAAGCCGGATTGGCTAAAAATAAGATTGGGAAATAACGAACAATTTTCTTTTACCGGAAAAACCATCACTGATCACCATCTGCACACTATATGTCAAAGTGGAAAATGTCCTAATTTGGGAGAGTGTTGGAATAAGGGAACCGCCACTTTTATGATCGGAGGAGAAATATGTACGCGTTCTTGTAAGTTTTGCAATACGAAAACCGGAAGACCGCTACCTCTTGATCCGAAGGAACCCCATAATATTGCCGAATCCATCGCAAAAATGGATTTAAAACATGTGGTTATTACCTCAGTAGATAGGGATGACTTGCCGGATTTTGGCGCAACTCATTGGAAACAAACCATTCAAGCAGTTAAATTAA
>DAIQOU010000457.1:0-4150 GCA_036787725.1 Bacteroidales bacterium | reverse complement strand
TTAAATGTAAAATGGGAAATGGTTTTCCGCTTCCGTCTATAGGATCACGGCTTATTTTTTCAAATCCCATTCGTTTATAAAAGATATAAGCCCGGTCATTTTGTTCATTTACATCTACACGGTCTACATTTAATTTGCCGATTGCATACTGTAGCAAGAATGTTCCCAACCCTTTTCCTATATAATCGGGATGAATAAATAGCATTTCCAATTTTTTTTCTGCTATTCCCATAAAGGCGACGATTTCATTTTTGCTTTTTTCATTAACACATATCTTGTACAGATCCACATGGTTGAAATTTTCTTCTGTAATCATGCTTTTATAAAAAAGAATATCTTCATTCGAAAGAAAATGATGAGTGGCCCGTACGGAAGCTTCCCATAAATCTGTAAGTTGAGAATGATCGGAAACCGTTGCATCTTCTATTTTATGGGTGTAAAAAGACATGCTTGTATTGTTGGAATAAGTTGATTTTTAGTTGGCATTCTCTCAATAGCCGGAAGAATAATTCCGGTAGGTTATATAAACATCCTTAAAACCCATTGCTTTTAATAAGGGTTCCAATACAAAAAGGGCATTTTTTCTGCTTTCATCCATAAAATTCAGTTGATGCGCCCGATCATATAATTGTTGTTCTGCTGCACGATAAGCTTCATCTGCAATTGCTTGAGCTTCCCACCATCCATATTCCATATTATAAATATGAGAATTTTTATGATCGATCTTTACATGACATATATCCGGTTCGGGAAGCCAAATACGAATGGAGTCGCCGGAAGTATATATGTCCTCCGGATTGATGGCGTTGAGGTCAATACATACAATTACTTCACCTGCTACGACCAACGCTGTTTTGGCATTGGGTAACCATTTTCGGATTTTTTTATATTCCATTACATCCCGGATGTTATACTTCAGTACTTCTAAATTTCCCATACTTTCTATTTTTTCGACAATCAAATTATGTGAAATTTCTACTTTATCCTTTTTCGGATTTTTACCGGTAAATAAATGCATGAATAAGATGCCGGTTGCTATACCTGCAAAAAGAATAATAATCCCGGTAAATACCGAGCCGGTCGGAATGGGTTTATAACGCATATTTGTTGTTTTTTATTAATACAAACAACAAAGTAAAAGGTTTAGAACTATACTTTTATAGTGCAGGTTGGAAATCTTTTCTCAACGTATTATTATATAAGGCCGGATCAGACAATACTTCCAACGCCTTTTCCAATTGTTTATCATTTTTAAGACTCTGTATGATCTCTCCTTCCTGATAATAATACCTCCTTAAAATCTCTAACGAGATCTGCTTTGCTATTTGTTCTTTGTATTTATCCAAGTCACGATCCAAATCCGGTTTTAATTTTTCTTCCAATTTATCCAATTCTTTGGACGCAGATTCCATATATCCTTCAAATTCCATAATTTCTTTAAGGGATTTTAATACCTTTTCGCTTTGTCTGTCATAATTAAAATTTTTCTCCTTGACAAATGTTTTGAATGATTCATAATCTGCTTTTGAAAGGGAGAAATCTTCCGCTTTTCCAATGGTTTTATGTTTATTTTTCCATTCGGTAGCATAATCAAAAAATATATAATCCATCATTAAATAATAGATGATATTCGGAAGAGGTTGTTCTTCTTCCGAAAAATCGGGAGTAATTCCTCCTCCGTCTTTTACCGGACGTCCTTTAGATGTATAAAAGGTAGTGGTTAAGCTGTCGGGAATAATACCGATGCTTCCGTCCGGTTTGCGATGAGAATAGTCTATTGCTTGAATGCATCTTCCGCTGGGAATATAATATTTGGAAATGGTAACTTTCAGATTTCCATTATAGGCCACTTCCCGTGTAGATTGTACCAGCCCTTTCCCATACGTCCGGGAACCAACCAATACTGCACGATCTAAGTCTTGTAAAGCACCGGCTAAGATCTCGGCAGAAGAGGCTGATTGTCCGTTTACCAATACAACCAAGGGTATTTCAATATCAATCGGGCTCAGAACAGTTCGGTAGGTTCTGTCCCATTGTTTGAATTTTCCTTTTGTAGACACGATTACTTCGCCTTTAGGGACAAACATATTAACTATCTGAACCGCATCATCCAATAATCCTCCTCCATTATCTCTGACATCCAAAATCAGCGATTCAATCCCGGTCCTTTTCAATTCATCAAAAGCTTGCTTTAATTCTTGATCAGAACTTTCTGTAAAAGAGGATAAGTAAATATATCCGATGTTATTATTGAATACAGTATAATAAGGAACGGAATTCACATGAATTCGATTTCTTTCGATTTTTACCACTTGATCTTTTTTATTTCCCGGTCGGCGATATTTTATTTTTACAATGGTTTTTGCCGGTCCTTTCAACTTTTCACTTGCATAGGAGGATGATTTTCCTTTGAGGCTTTCATCGTCAATTTCCAGCAGTTCGTCTCCCGGTTGCAAACCGGTAACTGCTGCAGGCATGTTTTCATATACTTCCGAAATCATAATACTGCCGTTTCTTTCCGTAATGGTAGCTCCGATTCCTGCGTATTCTCCGGTGGTCATGAATTTCAAATCTTCGGTTTTGTCTTCGGGATAATATACTGTATAAGGATCCAATTCTTCCAACATGGATTTTATTGCAGTTTGAATTGCTTTTTGTGCATCTATGGAATCAACATAAAACATATTCAACTCTTTAAAAAGAGAATTGAAAATATCCAGGTTTTTACTGATGTCAAAAAGTTCTTTATCAGATAGCTGAGATTTTGCAGTATTAAAACCGGTCAATAATAAAAGCGTAATTATTAATGATTTATATTTCATACGTTATTTTTTGTTTTTTACATTATGATACCCGGGTCATAATCATATTTTGTGATTTCGTTTTTGCATGCGGGTTTCATATCGGATAAATTTTTAAATTGAAAAAACAGGATAAAAGTACTAATTTAATATGATTTTTGCATCTGTACGAATTTTTTCCCAACATTCGTTTGATAATTTAGTGCCTACCACTTCTATCACTTTCGAAGCTAATAAAGAACCTAACTTGCCGCATTGAGGGACAGATGCATTTTTTACTAACCCGTACAAAAATCCTGCAGCATAGAAATCGCCGGCAGCGGTGGCGTCTTGTAACTCGGCTTTGAAAGCTTCAACGCTGAATAATTCCCGGTCTTTTACAATTAATGAGCCCGATGCTCCTATTTTTACGACTGCAATTTCGGTTAAAGACGCAATATCCCATACGGCTTCTTCTGCGTTTTTCCCGGTTAATGCTTTTGCTTCTTCTTCATTTGCAAAAACAACATCTACATAGTTGGAAATTAAATCTAATAAAAAATCCTTATTACTTTCCACTACATTGTAACTGGCCAAATCTATGGCAATCTTTAAACCCTGCATTTTGGCGATACGAAGAGCTTGTTCTATAAGAGCATAGTTTTGGACCAGATAACCTTCGACATAAAAAAAATGGTAATCTTTGAATATCTCCGGATTTAATTCTTTTTCGGACAATTCGGCTGCAATTCCCAAATAAGTACCGAAAGTTCTTTCTCCATCCGGAGTGATCAGCGTCATCGCTGTTCCGGAGGCAGCTCCTTTTTCTTTGATAAAATGAGGAACAATACCTGCTTTTTTTAATTCTTCTGTATAAAATTCTCCGTATTCATCATCACCTATTTTTCCTATGAAGCCTGAAAATATCCCCATATTAGACAGAGCCAACGATGTATTGGAGGCCGAACCTCCTGTAGCCATACTTAATTTCAGATCCGATAACTTACTGAATATTAATTCTCTTTTATCCCGGTCTATTAATTGCATACTCCCCTTAGGTAAATTCAGTTCCTCTAATAATTGTTCATTATTTATAATGGCCAATATATCTACCAATGCATTTCCAATTCCCAGTATTTTCATTATTTTGAAATATTTTTTGCAAAGATATTGTATATTTAGAAAATTACGCTTATTTTTGCATCGCATTTGAGGAAATGCTTTTATAATTCTTCCTTAGCTCAGTTGGTTAGAGCATCTGACTGTTAATCAGAGGGTCCTTGGTTCAAGTCCAAGAGGAAGAGCAAAAAGGATATATTCTTCCTTAGCTCAGTTGGTTAGAGCATCTGACTGTTAATCAGAGGGTCCTT
>DAIQOU010000456.1:0-4160 GCA_036787725.1 Bacteroidales bacterium | reverse complement strand
ATTACTCCGGAAATCTTGCACCGCGACCAATAAGCCGAATAAACTTCCCGAAAAGCTGTCTTTTTCGAATTGATATCCTCTTGTACCAGCTCTTTATCACTTGCATAATCTTCCGGTGTAATCAATGCGTTCTTCATTTTAGAAATGCGTGCCTGTACAGAAGATGGTTTATAAATTTTATCATCCAGACTCATTTCTTTCAGGATTGTTTTTACCAAATTCTTCGAATCCGAAGCATCATAAACCGTAAAATCCCGATTAAATCCCAAATATTCCGCTTCTCGTCGCAATATTCTAGAAAAGATTGAATGAAATGTTCCCATCCACAAGCGTCGGGCCGTATCTTCTCCGACCACTTCAGCAATCCGATCTTTCATTTCTCGGGCAGCCTTGTTCGTAAATGTCAATGCCAATATATTATAAGGAGAGATCCCACTTTTTAATAAATAGGCGATTTTATATGTAAGAACTTTTGTTTTTCCCGAGCCTGCACCTGCTATAACCAATGAAGGACCTTCATTATATAATACGGCTTCCCGCTGGCCGGGATTTAATTCTTGTAAAAAATCATTCACTAATATTCTCTCTTTTTTATAAAGCTGCAATTATTTCAATTTCTACCAAGGCATTCTTGGGTAAAGTTTTCACGGCGACAGCGGAACGAGCCGGATAAGGTTCTTTAAACATTCCGGAGTACACTTCATTCATAGCTGTAAAATCATCCATATCCGAAAGAAAAACTGTTGTCTTTACCACATTATCCAAAGAAGCATTTACTTCTTTCAAAATGGCCTGTACATTTTTTACGGCCTGTATGGTTTGCTCTTTAATTCCCCCGGGAGAAAATAGCCCGGTCTCGGGATCTATTCCTAATTGACCCGAGGCATAAAGCATATTATTGATCTTTACAGCTTGACTATAAGGTCCGATAGCTTCCGGAGCTTGCTTGGTTGATACAATTTGTTTCATTCCTATATAATTTATTTTATACTAAAGTCATATGGAATCCGCTTCCTGTTTATACATAGGTGATGTAACTTTTACTCGCAGATTTCATAAGATTATAATCATAAACAAAAGCAAAGTTAATGATAATTCCGATTTATACATGATCTCTTTTAATTCTTCCTCTCAGAATGTATTGGTCTCCACTCAATTTCTTCTATTTTTAACGAAAAACAGACATCGCCCTATTCCCATCTTTAACATTTTCAGATAATTATAAAAATCACACTGAGCACAATCCAAATAAATACGCTATTAATCAACAGATTACATTTAGTACAATTCTAAATTAAACACAGTTCTTATAAATATCAGGTACTTTGTATTGCATAGTATCTTTTTTTAGAATATATTTGCATCATAATTAATTAATCTATTAAAATTAAACACAATGAAAGCAACCATTATTAACATCGTAATCGCTACCATCTTCACATTCACTTCTATTTCATCCACAACAGCCCAATCCCTTGATTTCTTTTTTGACAGACAGCAAGAAAACGGAAAAACAATTTCCAAAACAAAATATAAAAAGAATGATGCGGGTTTATATGAAAAAGATTACTTATATCAATATTCTTACAATGAGGAAGGAAAGTTAACAGAAGAAGAAATATTCAGGATAGAGGCCGGTACGTCCGATTGGACCCCCGTCTATTGTATTACTTATATCTATGATACTCTTCAAAATACAATTTCGGCAGAATATATGACATGGAACAAAAAATTAAAAAGATATAACACGACATCGGACAAGATCAGTTATCAATCAGATCATTCCGGAAACATTATTCATTGTTTCTTATATGATAAAAACTCCAAGATATCAACACAAATCAATTGTCTTTCCAATAAAACTCAATATGTTTCCAAATAAATAATTCGATTAAAAAAGATACAGCCATCATTCAATTCCGGAATAATGGCTGTATCCTTTATATTAAGGCAATTTATCAGACATTTCTTTCAATAAAGCATTCCCTGCCGCTATTGTTTCTCCCGATTCCGAAAAAACACCCATGATATAACGGTCTTTCCAAAAACATGGAATATCTCCATTATACCGGTCTTTAATCTCAATACTTCCTTCTTTCAACTCTCCCCCCTGTTTTGTAAAATCAATATATTTATTTAATATTTCAGCCGCATTTTCTTTCGTTTTTGCATCTATCAGAAACAGTTGAAAAGGTTGATCAGACTCTGTATAATTCACAGTATAAACAGATTTCAAAAATTCATGTCCAATATAACTGGAAGTAATATAAGTCTCTGAATGAGGCACTCTTCCTCTATCCGGAAAGACACCGAACCTCTCGGGATATTGAGCATTTGGAGCAATAGAGGAAGCAAGCTTTTCTGCTATTAATCTCAACGTATTTCCCATCTCTTCATTGGAATCGCTCCCCCACATTTTAACATATATATTTCCGGAAACGAAATACATATTACCATCATCTCCATGCGCTTCTGCACCAATCGGGAAAAAGCGAAGTTCGGAAGAACGTTCAGATGCATACATGCCGAAAGCATCTTCCGGAGTAGCATGTCGATAAGCGTGAATCGAGATATAATTAGGGTCCTTTCTATATTCCATCGCTGTCATCTCTCGGAAATTATTCTCTATAAATAAAGGAGCCGAACCGTTAATACGATCAAACAAATTATCCGAATCAAAAACTTCAATTTCCTCTTCAATAGTCCATCCCGGTATTTCCGGCAACATGGATTTCAATTCCGTGGGTGTTTGAGCTTGTATTACTCCAAAGCCAAATAAAAAAGCAAATAAACAATTGATATAATTCATGATTTTTTAAGATAAAAATTCATCCGGCACTTGTAATATAGGTGTAATAGCCGCTATTTTCTTTGCAACATTAAACCCGGAAGGACACGTAACCGTACAAGCATCGCATGTACTGCAAAGATCCGTTGTCATTTCCAGTTCCGCCAATGTCTCTTTAGATAAAGCAGAATGTTTATAACCGTATGTATACATATAAGCACGCATAATATCGGGAATAGGTAATTGTTTGGAACATTGAGTAGTACACTCTCCGCATTGTTGACAAAACAGCATTTCTTTTGTTCTCAATGCAGCCAGATACTCCTGCTCCTCTGTGGTTAATCTCGGACTTCGTACTGCAGCCAAACATTCATCCAACTCATCATAGTTCGTAAATCCGGGAATAATAGTAGTTATATTTTCATTCTGCCACACCCACTTCAGACAAGCTTGAGCATTGATTTTCTTTTTTCCTTCAGCATCCTCTGTACCTCCGGTCATGGATTTCATAACCACAATACCAATACCTGCCTTTGCGGCGCGTTCAATAGCCTCTTCTGTCTCTTTTAAATTCTTCAACTTAAAATTATAACTTACCAATATGGCATCATAAATGCCGGCCTCAACAGCAGCATCCAGCAACTCCGGTTTATGAGCATGAGTAGAAAAACCTAAAAACTTTGCTTTCCCGGATGCTTTTATTTTTTTTAATGAATCTATTATCCGTTTATCTTTTACTTCTTCCACTTTACTGAATGCATGAGCATAAAACAGATCAACATAGTCCATTCTAAGACGACGCAAACTCAATTCAAGTTTTTCATTCAATTCTTTCTCATACGAATCACTTAACGGATAATCCGATTTCACCTTAGTCGCAATGAAATAAGTATTTCTCGGTTTTCCTGCAAAAAAATTGCCGACCATCTCTTCATTTTTCCCATTTTGATACCCATGCGCCGTATCAAAATGAAACATTCCCGAATTAAATGCAGCCCTTAAAACACTTGGATTATCCGCACGCATAACTCCCATACTTAAAATAGGTATTTTTATACCGGTTCGACCCAAGGTTCTGACCGGGATTTCTTGTTCCAACGTTTTTTCAAACGAGGAAGCTGTCACTTCCGGGGATAATAATGCTCCTGCACCCGCAACGGCAGAGAAGCGTAAAAAACTTCTTCGATCAATCTTTGTATTTTTCATATTGTTCCAAATTAAATTTTGCCATCATTAATACCTGCCTGATAATAAAAATCTGCCGAACCGATTAAATCCGCATGGATTACAAATATAAAGATTAAGAATTAAAAATCAATCATTCTAATTCTTTTTCCTAATCAATATTTTCATTTTCCAAAATCAAAGAATA
>DAIQOU010000455.1:0-4162 GCA_036787725.1 Bacteroidales bacterium | reverse complement strand
AAAAGATATTTTATTCTCTTTGCGAAGCGAAACCCACCCGGTGTCATAGTTTTCCAACAGGTAAGAATAATCATAATTACTGCCGTTGATGTAATCCAAAACGGCAAATTCGATTTGAAAAGTATGATGATCGGCCTGCAATATTATTTTTCTCGTATCGTCTTTATTATAATCGACAAGCGATTGCCTTTTTCCGGAAAGGATCAATCCCGTAAAGAGCAAATCCGGTTCATATTCATCCGCCTCCCCTTCTTTTTTAGGTTCTATCCAACTAAGTCCGTTGATTCCTCCAAAAAAAAGCCGGTTGGTAAAGGGGCAATACCAATAAGCATTATCCGAGAATTCGGAGACTGCGATCTTGGAGGACTTTACATTGAAAAACGAATCGTTTTTCGGATTATATTTTACCAATCCTTTATTGGTGCTGAGCCATATGATTCCGGAATTATCTTCCGATATACCGTGTATCATATCATTGATGATGCCGTCTTTACGTCCGAATTGTTTGATTTGATTCTCTTTTTCACCCATCCGATCCACCCGGGTAAGTCCCGAACTGGCTCCTATATATAATATGGAATCCCGGATATGCAGACAAATAGCATCGCCCAATCCTTTGTTATCGGCATTTTCCATCGATATAAACCGATAGCTTTTTTCATATATATTGAAACGGATCGCTCCATAGCCTCTGCGACTTCCCAATATAAGAATGGAATCGCCGTCGTAAATCATCGAATAAAAAAAGTCATCCATGTCGTTGCCTTCCTTTAAGAAGACTTGTTTCTTGCTGCTTTTTATCTTGTACGGTGTCGCTTTTTTGTCCAATATAACTTCATACAACCCTTTGGAAGATACCCATAAAGTAGAATCGTTCACCTCGCACAAGGTGTGGACATCATCCGGAAATTTCCATCCCGACGGGTCCGATATTTCCACGTCATATATCTCATTGTTTTTATAAGAATAATAATAAAGATTGTCAGCTCCTATCCATAAATCATTTTTATTATACTTACTCCTTAAAAAGTGATATATGGGCTTCTTATAATCTTCTCTGCCTTTGGAAAGAATTTCTACATTCCTTGCGGGAATAAGCTTATTGTTAAAGGACTCATAATCTCTGATTTTGATGATTCCGTCGCCTTTTGTTCCTATCCATAATGAATTATACTCATCTGTATAAATAGCTCTAACAGGCCTTTGAGCCATAAAAGGCATGTCTTCCAATAAAATATTCCCGAACGTATCTTTCTCTTCATAATAAAGATTAACCCCTCTCCCGTCCGTAGCCACCCACATCGCCTGTTGATTACGGTCTTTCAATAAACTGAAGATGCCTATCGTCGTGTTAATTTGTTCCAATTCTTCACTATTGGCCATGTTCAACTTGATCAATCCGTTATATACAAAGGCTATAAAAATATCATTCCGGAAGAAACACATCGAGGTGATTACTCCATACTTATTAATTACCTTCTTCAAATTGCGAAGAAATACCTTGCGGTCTTTGGCTTTATCATAAATAAACAAATTGTATTCTTCATCAATAAAGCAGATCTGTCCGTCTTCATAAAACACCGAATTGATCTGTTTATCATGGAAGCTCTTTCCGGTAATTGCCAATGAATAAGGTTTATCTTTTTTGTTTTTATTTTCGGTTAACGTTATAAATTGCAATTTTCCTTCTCTTTGAATGAAGCATAATTGATCGTTTTCATCCACAAATATCGATTTTATATCTTGCAGGCCGGTGCCTTCCCAAGGAATATCGTACATCTTATTTTTTTGTCCGTTATAATAGGTAAGATAATCATTGTTATTGATCAGCCACATCTCGCCCTTGCCGTTGGAGGTGATCAATTCTACTTTTTTATAATCGGTATAGGATTCCACCACATTGAGTTCTTTCAAGGAGAATTTATCCAATCCGATTTGTGTTATCACCCATAAATGATCTTCATCGGCCGGCATGATCCTATGGATAGAATTACCGGATAAAGAATGCGGATTACCCGACTCGAAACGAAAAGTGGTTACCTCTTTTCCATTATATAAATTTAATCCGTCGTAGGTTCCGAACCACATAAACCCGTAATGATCCTGGTACATGGAAAGAATGGCATTATTGGAAAGCCGGTTGTTCAGATTCTCTACATTAAATAGTGAAAAAGCAGAAAATACCTGTTGAGCAGAGGTACAAAAAAGCAGAATAAGAAGAAGTTTTTTCATGATTTACAGGACTGCTGAAGACGACGATAGAATGATATTTTTCTAAGGAAGAATAAAATTAATTTTAAAAAAGCCGGCTTGCAACTCCCGATTGTAATATGGCAATATCCGGTACCGAATTTGCCAAACTTGACCCTGTTCATTCGTTGAAAAAGGATAAATGTGATTATTAATTATCGTTTATTGTCGGCAGCCGGGGGAGTATCTCCCCTCTATGCAGGTGAATGCCTCCCCTCTATGCAGGTGAGCATCTCCCCTCTATGCAGGTGAATGTCTCCCCTGCATGCAGGGGAGACTCTCCCCCAAAAAGCCTTCCTTTTTTATTTTCGGGTCCAATTCGATTCTCCAAACGGGGGCGGAAGTGTAATTATATGACTTCGTAGGAATATTTCGGCCAATGTTGTTTGATATAATCCACCTTATCGTCCTCCGTAACGATATAATCTATATCCCCCAACGAAGCAACATGATATGTTCTTGCCGTACCCAGTTTATGGCCGTCTGCCAAAATTATTCTATTAGCTCCTTGTTCCAACATGCATCGTTTTATCATGGCTTCTTCCCGGTCGGGACAGGTCAAGCCTTTTTCGGGATGAATATCGCTGATTCCCAAAATAACCCGGTCGGGGCGTACTGTTTGCAATGCCCGGAAAACAGATATTCCAACCGTTACCTGCGAGAGAGGAAATACTTTACCTCCTAAAAAGTTTAAATCTATCTTCGGATGATTGAGAAGCTCGTTCACAATGGGAAAACTGTTAGTATATACGGTAAGCTCCATCTCTTTGGGAAGTCGGCGAGCTACTTCAAGGTTAGTAGTACCGCCATCTATCAACAGGACCTCTCCTTCCCGGATCATAGATATTACTTTAGCGGCCATCTGTTGCTTTATAACGGTAGCCGTATTTAATCTTTCCGTGAATTTGATGGAAATACCGGATTTGGCAATGGCCCCTCCATGTACTTTAGTCAATAGCCCTTGGTTTTCCAATTCAACAAGGTCTCTTCTTAATGTATCGTCGGAAACCCCCAACTCTATGCTTAGGGCAGTCACGTATATTCGATTATCTGTAGTTATTCGATTTAATATATGTTGGTGTCTTTCTTCTTTCAGCACAATACCGCATATTAATGTTTCACAATTGCGCGAATATACGTATATTTACTTGTAATGACAAATATTGTTTCGCCATCTCAATAAAAATTGCGGTTTTATGCCGAGTTCTCAATAAAAGAGAAGAAAGCGTATAAAAGAATAAGCAAAAACCGCATGCTGCCTTGAGCCGCTTTCGAAAGGTAAAACAGCGACAAGGAGTTAATAAACATTAAAAGATTATATGCATGAAAGTATTAGTAGACATGGACGGAGTATTGGCAGATGTGTATGCCCATTTTATAGCTTTGGAATATAAAAAAACGGGAATAAAATTAGCATTGGAAAACCTTTACGGCAAACTTGAGGAGGATGCTTTTCCATCATTCGCCGAACTGGTGAGAAGCGACGGTTTTTTCCGTACGGTTCCCCCTATACAAGACAGCATTGAAGGCCTGAAATACCTGAATGACAACTACCGGGTATCGATTGTCTCGTCAGCCACCGAATTTCCGAAGAGTTTAAACGAGAAGCAGGCTTGGTTAAATGAATATTTTCCCTTTATATCTTGGAAACAAATGGTATTTTGCGGCACTAAAGAAGATATTCGAGGACAAATCATGATCGACGATCATCCTAAAAACTTATCCGTTTTTGAGGGAAGAAAAATATTATTTACTCAACCCCATAATGTATACATAGAGGATACTCAATTCGAAAGGATATTCAATTGGAAAGAAATTATGAATCTGTTGTGATTTTCAATGCAAGAAAGAAAGGGCACGGGTGCCCACCCGAAAAACCTATGTCAAGGATAACCGATTGATAAATGCAGTT
>DAIQOU010000454.1:0-4170 GCA_036787725.1 Bacteroidales bacterium | reverse complement strand
ATCAATAGCAATCGCAACCCCCTGAAGTGGTATGTCCAAATTCCGGATGAATCCATCCAGTGTTGTCCCTTCCACAACCTCATATAATTTATCATTCAATCTGACTTTCATATTCCTTATTATTTCCAATATTTAAAAAAATGATGCACAGGTCCGTGCCCCTTGCCAATCTCATATTCCGCGCCCGTCGTAATCGCCGATTTCATATAGTCTTTAGCCTGATATACAGCATCGTTAAGTGACAGGCCATGCGCTAAAAATGCAGCAACCGCCGACGAAAACGTGCATCCTGTACCGTGTGTATTTTTTGTATGCACACGCCGGGAGGTCAGTTCAATAATTTCATCGGTTTCTGCATTATAAAACACATCCGTAAGTTCTTCACCGGTCAGGTGACCCGCTTTCAACAATACGGAAACAGTTCCGTTGCAAGACAGGTCTCGAATAACGCGGGAAAGGTCTTCCTGTCCTTTTATTTTCTTTCCCAACAGGATTTCCGCTTCCGGAATATTGGGTGTAATTACGCGTGCATGAGGGATCAATACATTTTTTAAAGTTTCTATTGCTTCTTGTTGTAATAACTCGTCTCCTGAAGTAGCCACCATTACCGGATCCAAAACGATATTCTTTATATTATATAAAGACAAGGTATCACGAACCGCTTGAATCAATTCCGAAGAATGAAGCATTCCGATCTTTACGGCATCCGCACCCACATCATCCAATACCGATTTGATTTGTCCTGTTACAAACGGCACGGGAATGGGGTGAACTCCCGTCACTCCCACCGTATTTTCGTCTACTACCGCTACGATAACGGTTTCTCCATAACAACCGCAAGCCGAAAAGGTCTTTAAATCGGCTTGTATCCCGGCTCCTCCGCTGGGATCGCTCCCGGCAATACTCAGCGCCCTTTTATATGTTTTCATTTTCTATTTCTTTCATTAATAAACGGATCTATATATTCCATTGTTCCAATTTATAGGCACTCTCCCAAAACAGGTATTCCAATTTGGAACAGGTAATAAAAGCCCGGATCATCTCTTCCCTTCGCTCCGGAGTACACCGATCGGCCAACTCGTCGCATATCCGGATCGCCTTTTCCACGGCACCTGCATATTCCTCTCCTCCATACGTATCGATCCATTGTTGGTAAGGATTGGATTCCCGGGTTTGATATTTTAATATATAATCTCCCACCTCTTTATAAATCCAAAAACAAGGCAACACGGCAGCGGCTGCCACTTCTACCGGAGCAACGGACAACCGGCTCAACAAATAAGAAGTATACAGCAAACAACTCGGGGAAGGTTCTTTTACACTCGGAACTCCTTTCATAAAAGACTCGTGAAGCGCTTTCTCTACCACCATGGTATCGTTTGCAAAATAAATAAAGGCTGCAATTTGGTCGGGATCATTCAACCGGGAGGCAATCCCGGTCAGCACTTTGCCGTAATCAAATAAATAAAGAGCATCTTGTTGGATATAAAAGACAAACTTTTCACGATCAAGTGTTCCGTTGATCAACTCTTGAATAAAAGGTAATTTCAATGTCTTATTATAAATCGGGACAACAGCTTCCCACGCTTTCTCACTCCATTTCATAACTTATACTTTTGATTGATCAATAATTTGTTTTAACCGGAAAGCCGCCGATTGCGGGTCGGGAGCCGACATGATGGCCGATACGACTGCCACTCCGTCTGCTCCGGCCCGAAGAATTGCGGCCGTATTCTCTTCATTTATTCCTCCGATCCCTACGGAAGGGATTCCGCAAAGGCGGGTAATTTCCCGGACTCCGTCCAAACCCACTGCCGGAGCCGTATCGGTCTTGGTGGGAGTACCGAATACCGGAGATATTCCTATATAATCCGGTTTCAGCTCTCGCGCCTCCATTGCATCCGAAGTATTTTCGACCGATAACCCGATGATTTTGTCTTCTCCCAACATCCTTCGGGCAACAGTATAAGGAATATCGTTTTGTCCTATGTGCAATCCGTCCGCATCCGTCGCCAACAGAATATCCAATCGATCATTAATGATCAACGGAATCCGATAAGACATCAACCGTTTTTTCAATGCCACAGCCAATTCGTAAAACTCCTTGGACGAAGCATCTTTTTCTCGTAACTGAACCATGGTTACTCCGCCTTTCACCGCTTCTTCCACCACATATTCCAACGATCTTCCCAACGCAAGGCTCCGATCCGTAACCAAGTACAAGCTTAAATCAAACGGTACCATTGCCGGATCATTTTAGAGTATTTTTTATTATATCTTCATTCAGATTACATAACTCATCCAAAAAATGCACTTGCAGACTGCCGTTGCCTTGCGACTTTTCCGCGGCTCTTTCTCCGGCAATTCCCATGACGGCCATTCCATGCAACCCGGCCTCCATACTATCGGGGTTGATTGCAGTAAAAGCTGCCACTACTGCCGTAGCCGTACAGCCCATTCCCGTCACTCTTGCCATCCCGGGATCACCGTTTCTTATATAACCTACTTTTTGCCCGTCAGTGATATAGTCCGTTTGTCCGCTGACCACCACTACCGAGCCTGTATGTTTGGCTAATGCTTTGGCCGGTTCCAACGCCGCTTCCGAAGAAATCAGGCTGTCTACCCCTTTGGTTTTCTCTTGCGCATTACGAAGAGCTGTAATTTCCGACGCATTGCCTCGTATAATATCGGGCTTACATTCCTCAATAATCCGTTTGCACACTTCGGTACGATAAGAAGTAGCGCCGGCTCCCACCGGATCAAATACAATCGGAATGCCTTTGGCTGATGCTGTCTTTCCTGCAATAAGCATCGCTTCCACCCGGTCGGCATCCAATGTTCCGATATTAAGGACTAAAGCCGAAGCGATACCGGTCATTTCAGCTACTTCTTCTTTCGCATGAGCCATCACCGGCGAAGCACCGATCGCCAATAATCCGTTAGCTGTATTATTCATCACTACATAATTGGTAATATTATGTATTAAGGGAGATTTCTCTCTGATTAAACTCAGATCTCTCCATAAATCAGGTATACAAATCATTTTATTTTATTTTTATAACCGCATACGGCAACATAATCTCCGCTACCGTATCCCGGTAAGGGTTCTTCAATTACATCATTTGAATAAATCGGATGCTTCGTTAACGTTTGAGCAAACTCAAAATCCGTAAACCCGGCAGCCTCCATAGCCGCCGCCTTTTCGGGAGTGGTTCTCCACCGGGCCCGGTCGACCAATTCTATAGGATAAGGATTCGGGGGATAAGTACCGCTCAATAAAGAATGATCCCACGTACCGACCGACTTGGCCAAATTGTATAATAAACCGTAGGAACTTTCTTTGGGAACATCGATCAAGATAATTTTCCCTCCTTCTTTTAATGCATCGTAACTATTTCTCAGGGCTTTCTCCAAATCGGAAATATAACAAGCACAACCATTATATAAAATGGTATCGTAGGTATCCTTTTCCAATTCCGCTTCTTCGGCCGTATTAATCTTTACCTCCAAACCTCTCTTGCGAGCGATTTCCGCCATATCCTTCGAAGGCTCTACCCCTTCCCGTATGGTAATACCGAACTCCTTTTCAAGCAGAAACTCAAACAAACCGCTTCCACACCCCACGGAAATAACACGTCCCGCATCCCGAAGAAAATAAGCTGTTAATTTCAACTCGGAGTACAACACATTTCTGTTTTCCAAAAACCAAGCATCATACTTTTCCGCATAACTATCAAAACTTTTTCTATCCATTTCGTCCTTCACAATAAAAAAACCGTTTCGTACATTACAAAACGGTTCAATTAATAATATATAATTATTTCATATAATTTACCGTTTCCCTCCGATGTCAATTACAACATATCAGGTTCAAGGGTATAATCTCAGTTCTCGAAAAAAGAACACCCCTAACAGTGACGATGCAAAACTACATGAAATATTTGATAAACAAAAATATTTTACGTAAAGCCGGTTAATGAGAAACAAGAAAGCAGAAATTAAAAAGCAACATTGTCGGTTGCGGTTGCTAACCTATCCATCCATAAAAAAAGGCGGTACGGGCAAAAAGTTAAAATTGCCGATTTTGAGACGACCTCGATCGAGTCAGGTGCCGGCATTTTATTTGGATCAATAGTATTTTTCAATTCCGCCAAATCCCGGTATTATTTT
>DAIQOU010000054.1:0-15474 GCA_036787725.1 Bacteroidales bacterium | reverse complement strand
CCCAATGTCAAATCCGTATGTTGAGCAAAATATTTTTTTATAAATCGCAGTGACTCCGAAATATGTTCTTGTACCGTATGAACCGAAATACCCAATCGGGAAGCGATTTCTTTATGAGTCAGATTTTCCATCCGGCTCATATTGAATATTTTCTTACGCTGCACCGGCAATCTATCAATAGCATCTGTAAGAATTTGGCGATACTCCGTAAATATCAAGTCAGACTCCGTTGTTTCTTCTTGAACGGATTCTTTCAGCAATAAGGCTCTTTTCACTTGTAATTCCACATCCATATTACGGAAATAATTCAAAATCCGATTACGGGTCATGGTATATATAAATGAGGAAAAAGAAAGATTCGGATCTATAAAACCCCGGAGTTCCCACAGGCGTATAAAGACTTCCTGAATCAGATCGTCGGTTTCTTCTTTCGATTTCAAAAATCCGAAACAATAATACCATAGCTTATCCTTATAACGAAAATAAAGCTCCCTAAAAGCATCTTCATCATTACGGGTCAACAAAAGAATCAGATCTCGATCCTGCATGGAAGTAGTGTTCATAAAGGATACGTACTATGTTTAAAGCAACGATGCGAAGTAAAGACGGAATTTGGGAAACACACCCATTATTGTGTTAAAATAAATTAAATTCACAACTTCGGCCCCCGGATTGCCGGGACTTAGGGGTATTTATAATAAATTCTCAACATCTATTCATGAAAGAGTCCGGAAATAACGATAACATGATACCGCTGCTTCAAAAGTATATTGAAAATAAATGTACGGAATCCGAATTGCACACATTATTAAAGTGGTTGAAATCTTCGGAAAACAACTGTGAATTCGAGGCGGTAAGCGAATCTTTCCGAAAACATATAGACAGGCAAATCCACTATCCCGATGAAAAACGAATAAAGGAGTTGAACCGGGAAGTGAATGCCTTATTGCAAAAAATCAATCAAAAGGATACCGGTTCCGTGGGGAAAAGAAAATTATTTCCTCGTATCCGGATTTATCGTATTGCAGCCGTATTTCTTTTATTAATCGGCATGGGAACCGTTTTTCACCTGATAACAAACAATCCGAAAGAAGTTACCTATAAAGAAATTTTCGCCGACCAAGGAAAAACCAAAGAGTATACTTTGGATGATGGCACCCATATTGTATTAAATTCGGAAAGTAAAATAATAATCCCTTCCGATTATAATCACCGGGACAGGAATATCGAGATAAGCGGGGAAGCTTTCTTTGAAGTAACTCCCGATCCGGATAAACCTTTCATCGTCAAAAACGGGAATGCACAAATAAAAGTATTGGGCACTTCCTTCAATGTAAAAGGTTACGAAAATGACAATTATATGAATGTTACCGTCTCGACGGGAAAAGTGTTGTTAACCGTTCCGGACTGGGATCTGCAATTACGAATTATGCCTTCCGAACATTTATCGTTTAATAAGAAAACAGGGAATCTTACGAAATCACTGCTTCAAGAGAATAATTATACCCGGTGGATGTCCGGATCCCTTTATTTCGAAAAAGAACCTCTTACAGAAGTAATAAAAACAATCAACCGCAAATACGATAAAAAGGTAATACTGCAATGCAAGGATTGTAAATACATCTTATCGGGCACCCACGATAATAAAAGTATTGAATCGGTAATCGAATCTGTTTGCTTTACTACAGGACTCAAGTACAAAGAAGAAAATGGAAATATAATTCTTTACGAAGAATAAAAATCTTCATTAAAACAACCTTAAAAACGAAATGCCTATGATATAAATAAAAGAAGAAAAAAAGCAGTAGCTCGGCGAGGCGGCGCTACTGCCTGAATTTTACTGTATCCCTCTAACAGTATTGGACCACCGGGAGAGGAGATACAATGGGAGTCTTAACAAATATATTATTCATTAAAACCATACAAATGTATGAATTATAATCTAATATTAAGGGAAATAGTTATGCGAACTTTTTTAGCCTTATTCATAATCGCATTATCCGGCCACTTTGTTTTTGCAGACCATACGTATGCTCAAACATTCAACGAATCCAATATCACTTATCGGGTAAAAGAAACTTCGGTAAATGAAGTTTTCAACCAACTGACAAAATTAACAGGTTATCATTTCTTTTATGAAGAATCCGTACTGAATGACATCAATCCGGTCAATATTCAAATCAAAAAAGGCTCTATAGATGCTATTTTGGCTGATATCACCCGTCAAACCGGTTTGCAGTTCAGGAAGACAAACAATACCATTGCGGTAAGCCGTTCTTCCTCTCATTTGCAAACAACGGTTGCAACCCAAGACAACAAAGTAACGGGATTGGTGACCGACCGGCAAAACGAACCGCTCATCGGCGCCGGTGTATTGATTAAAGGAACGACCAACGGTGCGATGACCAATCCGGACGGGCGATTCACGTTACTGCATGTTTCCGAGGGAGATATTATTCAGGTATCTTATATCGGCTATATTTCCAAGGAAATTATTTATTCGGGGCAAACCGACCTCCATATACAATTGGCAGAAGATGTTCAGTCGTTGAATGAAGTAGTAGTGGTTGCTTACGGTACACAAAACAAACGCAATGTTACCGGTTCCATGGAAACCATAAAGTTTGAGGACTTGAGCGATCTTCCCGTTTCTAATTTCGGGCAGAAACTGCAAGGTCAGGTAACGGGAGTTCAGATTAATCAGGGAACGGGAAGACCCGGTCAGGGAATAAGTATGCGTATCCGAGGATCCGGTTCCATCTCCGGTGCTTCCACGCCATTGTATGTAGTAGACGGGTTTCCTGTGGTAGGGGAGATAAATAATATTAATCCCAACGAAATAGAAAGCATGACCGTTTTGAAAGATGCGGCAGCTACCTCTCTCTACGGATCCAGGGCTGCTTTCGGAGTGGTACTGATCACTACAAAAGGTGCGAAAGCAGGGGAAACCAGGATAAATGTAAATGCCTATACGGGTATCCAACAAGTTCCGAAGAAAGGACGACCGGAATTAATGAACGGTACCGAATGGGCTCAATTCCGAAAAGAACATTATGAAGATATGGGACAAGAAGTACCCGAGGCTTTCAAAAATCCTTCTCAATACGGGAAAGGATACGATTGGTATGATGCCATGCTGCGGACGGCCTCCATCAGTGACTACAGCGTGTCGATCAATGCCAACAAAGACAACTTCAGCAGTTCGGTAGTGTTGGGATATTTTAATCAGGAAGGAGTGGTAATTAATTCCGACTTTAACCGTTTTACTGCCCGTGCCAACAATGAATACAAATTTTCCGACAAGGTTAAAGCGGTGGTGAATATTGCTCCGAGTTTTACGTATGACAATGCACCTCCGGCTGACGGATTTTTCGGAGGGGGAGGCGGTTTATTGGATAACGCTCGCCTTACACCTCCCATTCTCTCTTGGAAAAATGAAGACGGTACACTGCCGGTCACGGTTACCACTCCGGGTATTACATCGTTTGAAACCCCCAATTGGATCCGCTCGGCTCAAGACATTACTAATAAAACAAAATGGAACAGGGTATTATCCAACGGTTACCTGGAATATGAACCGATCAAAGGCCTGAAATTAAAAGCCGGTATCAGTGGGGACTGGGGAAACAGCAATACTCATTACTTCCAACCATCGACTGCCGGAAGAGGATTCGCATCTACACCCAATTCGATCAATGCCAATCTTTCCGACAGAACTTACCGTTATTATTCTTGGCTGTCGGAAAATACGATATCCTATGCAAAACAAATTAAAGAGCATGAGTTTGACCTGCTGGCGGGTTATACGGCTCAGAAATTCCGTAGCGACTACTCGGAAATCAGCGGATATAACTTTTCGGACGACCGTATACAGACCATAGATATGGCGCTTGTTAAGAATAACCCTACCATGGATATTCAACAATGGAGTATGATCTCTTACCTTACTCGTTTGAATTACAGTTATAAAAACCGCTATATGATCGGAGCAAGTCTGCGAAGGGACGGTTCCTCTCGTTTCGGAATGAATAACAAATGGGGAAATTTCCCTTCGGTATCTGCCGGGTGGATCGTCAGTGACGAAACATTTATGGAAAAAATCAGGCCCTTGTCTTTCCTCAAGGTCAGAGGAAGCTACGGATTGATCGGGAACAACAATATTGGTAATTATACACAATACAACAGGGTAAGCAGCTCGAATACCGTGTTCGGGAATACCTCCTCTGCCGGCGTTGCCGTAACCAATCTGGGAAATGACGACCTGGGTTGGGAAATAACCAAACAGTTGGATTTGGGAGTAGATTTAGGCTTCTTAAATAACCGGATCAACTTTACTTACGATTATTATCGTAAGGTTACTACCGACCTGCTTTACGAGTTGCCCATTCCTCAGGAATCAGGATTCTCTCGTTTTATGGGCAATGTAGGCAAAATAAAGTTTTGGGGGCATGAATTTACGTTGAATACCCGAAATCTGGTCGGAGAGTTCAAATGGAATTCCAACTTCAATATTGCTTTCAGCGATAACCGGGTACTTGCCTTGTCCGACATCAGTGATCAGTTGGTTGTTTATTCGGAAAGAGTATCTACCATCACCAAAGTGGGCGGACGGATCGGACAATTTTACGGACCCATTCAGGAAGGAGTGTATGTAAATCAAGAAGACTTTGATAATTCACCGAAAATGGTCGACTCGCAAGTCGGAACAATCAAGTTCAAAGATATCAATGATGATGGTAAAATTACCTTGGTAGATGTAGACGGAGACAAAACGGAAATAGGCAATCCGTTGCCAAAATTCATTTTCGGGTTTACGAATAACTTCTCTTATAAAAATTTCGATCTTTCCATTATTATGTCGGGCTCTTACGGTAACAAAGTGATGGCAACCGAGGAGGGCATTACCAACCTGGACGGTGTATTTAATGTATTGAAAGAAATAAAAGATCGGTGGCGTTCTCCCGAAAACCCGGGAGCCGGAAAATATGGCAAAACAACCGGGTCGACGGAAGCGGACCGGGGAAACCATTCCCGCAATGTATACGACGGCAGTCATCTGACTATCAAAAACGTAACCTTGGGATATAATATCCCTTGTAAAATAATAAAGAATATCAGTAATATACGGGTGTATGGAAGTATACAACAACTGTATGTATTTACCAAATACCGGTACGGTAATCCGGAAGCCGGAGTGGATGTACACGGAAACACGCCGGGTCCGCTCATTCAAGGGATCGATTTCTCTACTTATCCGGTACCCCGCACCTTTACCTTAGGCTTGAGTCTTACTATTCAATGATAAACCTACTAATAAGCAATATATTATGAACATAAAAAAATATATCCCGCTATTGGGAATGATATTATTAACCGGTTGTGCCGACAGTTTTTTGGATTTACCTTCCAAAACGACATTGAGTACAGTCATTTATTACAAATCGCAAAGTGATTTCGAACAAGCAATCAACGGAGCCTATTCGCCCCTGAGAGGACTATATAACGGTACCTTCGGCGCTTGGGCCATGGGAGAAATGAGATCGGATAATACGACTTACAAATTTAATCCCAACGATCGGGGAACCATTTCCGGAGAATATATCAAAGACTTCATTGAAGATTCTTCCAACGGAATCCCGCAGCATAAGTATGTAACCAATTATCAAATTATCTCCCGGGTAAATCACCTGCTGGAACCCATTGACGATATCTCATTTGACGAAAAAGTGAAAAATAATATAAAAGGACAGGCTTATTTCCTGCGGGCTTTTGCTTATTTCGACCTGGTTCAATATTTTGGAGGAGTGCCCCTGCACCTAAAGCCGGTCAAGACACTGGGAGAAACTTCGTTGCCTTTATCTACTGTAGAGGAGATACACAATCAAATTATTTCGGACGCCAAACTGGCTGCGTCGTTATTGCCGGATAAAGCCGGCCAGGAACCGGGAAGAGCTACTTCGGGAGCTGCCAAGATGTTATTGGGCAATTTATATATCATTCAAAAGAAATGGGCGGAAGCCGAAGCCGTTCTGAAAGAGATCAACGGTTATGCTCTTTTACCGGATTACAATGATATATATGACCCGAATCAAAAGAATCACAGCGAATCTGTTTTTGAAATCCAGTATAAGGAAGGCAATGAAGGGTATGCAAGTTCTTTTTTCTATACATTCTTGGTTCAACCCATCACCGGTGAAGAAATAACGGCTATTACCGGCATCCCGGAAGTCGCTCGTACAGTGGAGGGATATAATATTCCCACACCCGATATCATTGCTGCTTATGAAACGGGTGATTTGAGAAAAGAAGCTTCTGTCGGCACCTTGATTGCCTACGGGCAACCTTATCCTTATATAAAAAAATATTGTCATGCGCATGCACAAAGCTACAATACAAACGAAAACTGGCCGGTATATCGCTATGCCGAAACGTTGTTGTTTTTAGCAGAAGCCGCCAACGAGCAAAATAAAACATCCGAAGCACTCGGCTACCTCAACCGGGTAAGAACCCGGGCCGGTTTGAGTAACAGCGTTGCGACGGGACAGGCTGCCATTCGTGAAGCTATTTTCCAAGAACGAAGAGTAGAATTGGCATTCGAAAACAAACGATGGCCGGATCTGGTAAGAAGCGGTCGGGCCGAAGAGGTGATGAAAGCATATGGGGTAAGGGTAAAAGCCAATCCCGGAGACTATTACTTTCCCGAAGGAGTAACGGTATCTCCTTCTGCTTATACCAATATCCCGTTGCTTTTTGCTTTACCGGCTTCGGAAGCAGCATTGAATCCGTATTTCTGAAAACCGGAGGAGAGTCCCGGCCGGGACGGCATTATGCATAACCGGCGGTGAAGCGGAGCGGAACCGGCGGAAGTGCGGAAGGATGAGCTTTTTCGGACCGCAAGTTTCGCTTACGCTACACATGCGGTTAAATATGATTTCGTCCCGGGGACTATGGATCCGGGAGGTTTCCGGTCGACGTCGGCAAAAAGAAGCAGGGCGGCAATATATTGCATAATAACTTTTATTATAAACTCTAATAAATACAAATCAATGAAAAACATCTTACATGTACTTATTTGTATTACTCTATTATCGTGTAATACAACACATGATACCCGACTGGAAGAGGAATTTGCTACTCCTCCGGAAACGGTTCAAACGAGTGTCTACTGGTATTGGATGTGCGGGAATATTTCCAAGGAAGGAGTCATAAAGGACCTGGAAGAAATGAAGAAAGTCGGAATCAACCGCGCATTCATCGGAAATAACTATTTTGATCCTTACGAAGGAGGACGAAACGTTCAACTGATGAGCGACGAATGGTGGGAGGTTATCCATACCGCTCTGAAGAAAGCCACCGAACTGGACATTGAAATCGGAATCTTCAATTGTCCGGGATGGACACAAGCCGGAGGGCCTTGGGTAAAGCCGACTGAAACCATGCGGTATTTAACCTCCTCGGAAGTAAGGGTAAAAGGGCCGGCTACTCTTTCCACTCTACTCGAAAAACCAATCGAAGAATTTCAAGATGTAAAAGTAATTGCCTATCCGGCACCTAAAGACGATTTGCTTGTTTTAAATAAATCAAATGCCCGAATACGTGTATCTCCCGCTCTTCCGGATCAAAACAAACTGTTTGATGGCGAAAAGAACGGAGGAATGAATCTTCCCAAAGAGGTGGAAGTGATCGCAGATATTATTCCGGACAAGGAATTTACGGCTCGGAGCCTGACCATTTATCCTGTGCATTCCAATATCCATGCTTCTTTCGAACTGCAAGCCAAAACAGATAATGAGTTTAAAACCATCTCTCAATTTACGATCGATTGGCATCATCTGGCATTGATTGTGGGATTTCAACCGTTTGCTCCTATCGTTATGTCATTGGACGAAATAACGGCCAACGAATTCAGACTGCTAATGAAAAACACTGTTGACAGAGGCGGTATTGCCGAAATAGAACTCTCGGCATCTCCCCGAATCGAGAATTATGCAGCCAAAACGTTTGCTAAAATGTTTCAGGATCCGTTGCCTCTGTGGGATTATTATATGTGGAGGGACCAACCGGAACCAAGCGACCCGGCCTTACTTATCGATCCCGGAAAGGTATTGGATATTTCCGAATACATGACGCCGGACGGAAAACTGAATTGGGAGGTGCCCGAAGGCGACTGGGTGATCGTACGTACAGGCATGACTCCTACCGGAGTTACCAACAACCCGGCAGGCCCGGACGGAACCGGACTCGAAATCGATAAGATGAGTAAGAAACATGTTGCGACTCACTTCGATGCTTTTATCGGAAAAATCCTGGAGCGCGTTCCTCCCGAAGACCGTAAGACATTTAAAGTAGTGGTTCAAGACAGTTATGAATCCGGAGGCGAAAATTTCACGGATGATTTCCTTGTTTCTTTCAAAGAACGGTACGGTTATGATGCATTACCGTTCCTGCCGACCTATTTTGGCAAAGTAGTGGGAAGCGAAGCTCAATCCGACCGTTTCTTGTGGGATATGCGTCGCCTGGTAGCCGATAAGATTGCTTATGATTATGTGGGCGGATTTCGAGAACTATCCCATAAACACGGGTTACGTACCTGGCTCGAGAACTACGGACATTGGGGATTTCCTTCCGAATTTCTGATGTATGGCGGACAATCCGATGAAGTGGGCGGTGAGTATTGGCTACCGAGCGCCTTCCCTTCTTGGGAGAATGATTTGGGAAATATAGAAAACCGCGCCGCTTCTTCTTGCGCTCATATATATGGTAAAAACCTGGTTTCGGCCGAATCCAATACGAGTGGCGGACCGGCTTTTTCCCGTGTACCGGCAGATGCCAAGCAACGCACGGACAAATATTTTTCGGAAGGGATCAATAATACATTACTGCATGTATGGGTACATCAACCCGACCTCGACAGGTATCCCGGCACCAACGCTTGGTTTGGAACGGAATTCAACCGTAACAATACCTGGTTTTCTCACATGGATTTGTTCCTGAATTATATTAAACGATGTAATTATATGCTCCGGCAAGGACTTAACATAGCGGATGTAGCCTATTTTATAGGAGAAGACGTCCCCAAAATGACCGGCGTTCAAGAACCGGCACTTCCGACGGGATATCAATTCGATTACATCAATGCCGAAGTGATCGTTCGGGATGCTTTTGTAAAAGACGGACTCATTACCTTGCCTCACGGAACCGTCTACCGTGTATTGGTTCTTCCTCAAGTGAAGACCATGCGTCCGGAAGTACTTGCCAAAATCAAACAATTGATTTATGACGGCGCCATTGTTTTAGGACCTCCTCCCTCCCGGTCGCCAAGCCTTCAAAACCAACCGGAAGCAGACCTCAAGGTCCGGGAAATGGCTTCCGAGTTATGGGGTACCCTCGACGGGATCAATGCCACATCTGCTCGAGTGGGTAAAGGGCTCCTCTTTCACGGGGTAGGATTGGAAAAAGTGTTTGCCGAAATAGGATGGATTGAAGATTGTAAAATACCGGCCGATGCTCCTATTCTTTTCGGACATCGTAAGATGGATAACACAGATATTTATTTTATATCCAATCAAAGTGAAGCCGTTCAAAAAACGGAGCTTAGGTTTCGTGTACAAGGGATGCAACCCGAGTTGTTTGATCCCATCACCGGAAAGGTACGTATCCTCCCCGAGTTTTCTTTTGATACCGAAACGACTGCTGTACCGATTGTATTGGAAGAGTATGAAAGTGCATTCATTGTTTTCCGAAAAAAAGGGAAGCCCGTTGCAGGTGCCAAGAATTTCCCCGAAACGGTGAAAGTTTACGATATTAAGAGCGGTTGGAATGTCACTTTCGAAGGGAAATTGACTAACCCCTCACCCGTTCGTTTGGAAAAACTGACAAATCTTGCTGCCTCCCCGGTTGATAATATCAAGTATTTTTCGGGAAACATGATCTATACCACCGACTTCGAATATAACAATGCTGTCGGTAAAAACGAAAAGATCGAGCTTGATCTGGGAGAAGTAAACATGCTGGCCAACGTGTGGGTAAATGATCAATATGCCGGCGGAGCCTGGACTCCTCCTTATCGAGTGGACATTTCCGAAATGCTGAAACAAGGTACCAATACCCTCCGTATCGATGTAGTAAATACGTGGGTCAATCGAATGATCGGGGACATGAATTTACCAAAGGAGCAACGGGAAACATGGTCGGGCATCAATCCGTACCATGCCGATTCGCCTTTACAAAAATCGGGATTGATCGGTCCGGTGAGTATTTATAGCGTAAAAGAATAAATTGGCATGTAAGTGCCATAACAGTACTGCTCGGGAAGATTTTGAAATAGCTTCCCGAGCAGTACTGTTATTACATAAAGAAGATTGATCGAGTCAATCTATATAAGCCCTCAATTGAGTAAGCAGACTCATTTTATCCATAGCTCCCGAATTCCGCCAGACCACTTCTCCTCGTTTGAAGATCATCAAAGTAGGAACAGCCTGCACATGGAAATGCTCGGCAGCAGTACGGTTTTTGTCAATATCGATTTTGAGTATCCTGGCCGTACCATGTAATTCTTCAGCCAGCGAATCGATGACGGGACTCATCGCCTTACAAGGTCCGCACCAAGTAGCATAAAAGTCAACCAATACCGGTTTATCTCCTGTTATAATGTCATTAAATGTTTCCATATCGGGTTCTTTTAAAGCGTGATAATTTAGTATAACGCTTTTGAAGGGAGGAAAGTTGAAGAACAGTGTTGAGTTATATAATTCAATTGATATTTTGAACCTGATTTTCATTTTCCTCCTTCATTGTTGTATATTTGCATCATAATTTAAGATTTCAATTTCATGAGCGACCAACGTTATAACCTTCGCGGTGTATCGGCCTCCAAAGAGGATGTGCACCGGGCAATCAAAAATATAGATAAAGGTATTTTCCCGAATGCTTTTTGTAAGATTATTCCCGACATATTGGGGGGCGATCCCGACTATTGCAACATCATGCACGCCGACGGAGCCGGGACCAAATCTTCGCTGGCTTACATTTACTGGAAAGAAACCGGAGATATTTCGGTATGGAAAGGCATCGCTCAGGACGCTCTGATTATGAATATCGACGACCTCCTGTGTGTGGGAGCCACCGACAATATTTTGCTTTCTTCTACCATCGGACGGAATAAACACCTGATTCCCGGGGAAGTTATTTCAGCCATCATCAACGGAACCAATGACCTGTGCAAAGAATTGTGCCGGTTGGGCGTAAATGTTTATTCTACGGGAGGAGAAACGGCAGACGTTGGCGACTTGGTTCGTACCATTATTGTCGACAGTACGGTTACCTGCCGTATGAAACGTTCGGAGGTAATCGATAACGCCCGGATACAACCGGGAGATGTAATAATAGGACTTTCTTCCTCCGGACAAGCTTCTTATGAACAAGGATACAACGGAGGAATGGGCAGCAACGGACTGACTTCTGCCCGACACGATGTATTCGCTCATTATTTAGCCGAAAAATATCCGGAGAGTTATGATCCTTCTGTACCGTCTTCCCTCGTTTATTCCGGTCAAAAGAAACTTACCGACTCGATAGAAGGCTTGGAAATCGACGCCGGCAAGTTAGTATTATCTCCCACCCGTACCTATGCACCGGTAATCAAGGATGTATTGGATAAATTCCGAAATCATATCCACGGAATGGTTCACTGTTCGGGAGGTGCTCAAACCAAGATATTGCATTTTATCGATAAAATGAAAGTGGTAAAGAACAATATGTTTCCCGTTCCGCCGCTTTTCCGGTTGATCTGGGAACAATCGGGAACCGATTGGAAAGAGATGTATAAAGTCTTCAACATGGGTCATCGTATGGAAATTTACACTTCCGAAAGCTATGCGGAAGACATCATGGCCATTGCCCGGGCATACAATATCGAATCCCGGATTGTGGGATTCGTAGAACCGTCGGATAAAAAGGAATTGATTATCGAAAGCGAATACGGAACCTTTGAATACTGAATCAACGCATATTCCGGCTAAACCCTACAACGAATTCGGAGACTTCTTACGCAGCGAATTCCCGTTTAAGGTGCAAAAGATTTCGATTAATGCCGGATTCACTTGTCCTAACCGCGACGGAACCAAAGGGTACGGTGGTTGCACTTATTGCAATAATCAAACATTCAATCCGGGATATTGTGCTCCCGAGAAAGATATAACCACCCAACTCAAAGAGGGAATGGCTTTCTTTTCCAAAAAGTATCCCTCCATGAAATACCTGGCTTATTTCCAGGCTTATACCAATACTTACGACCGAATAGAAAAACTTCTGCAAAAATACGAGGAGGCGTTTTCTTTGCCCGAGGTAGTGGGATTAATCATCGGTACACGACCGGATTGCATGTCCGACGAATTATTATCTGCTCTTTCCGAATTGGCCGAACGGCATTTTCTGCTGATTGAATACGGTGTGGAATCGACTCATAATCCCACGCTGAATTTCATTAATCGCGGGCATACGTATGAAGATTCGGCAGAAACCATTGTTCGAACTCATTCGAGAGGAATTAAATGCGGAGCTCACTTGATATTGGGACTTCCCGGAGAGAATCGGGAACTGATTTTGTCTCATGCAGATAATATTTCCAACTTACCGTTAACCACAATAAAACTGCATCAGCTTCAATTGATCCGGCATACCCGAATGGAAGCTCAATTCAGAGAACAACCTCATTTATTTCACTTTTACGAAGCGGATGAGTACATCGATTTATGCATTGACTTTCTGGAACGATTAAACCCCTCTTTCGTAATGGAACGATTTGTTTCTCAATCACCCAAAGAGTTGCTGATCGCTCCCGACTGGGGGTTAAAAAACCATGAGTTTACAGCTAAAGTAAATAAACGAATCCGGGAAAGGAATGCTTATCAGGGTCGTCTATTCACTCCGCATGCGTAATCCGGAATTCCATTTCTCCTATTCCGACTTTTATCTTTCATCAGAAAACCACCCATTTGTGTTGTTCGTTTATACCGGTGCTCCTCAAAGAAATAATATAAGTTCCCGCAGGAAGTCCCGGGTTAAAAGTAAAGATATGAAAACCCGGTTCCAATATCCGGGCAGGTAATAATTTATGAAGCAACCTTCCCCCTGTACTATACAAATCAATTTGTACGGATTCTCTCTTTTTCAATTCAAATTGAATATTAACATCTCCCTTAGAGGGGTTGGGTGCTATTACAGGAGACAAGGAAAGTGTCTCTTCCAAATTCGTATTTTGTCCCTTAACCGAAATGGTTGATGTTTTAGCCTTTTTTCCTTCTCCTTCAAACGGATTGGCCGTAATGATTGCATTTCCTGGAGACCGCGCCGTAACGATTCCGTTTTCACTCACCGTAGCCACAGCATTATTGCTGCTTGACCAGGTTATTTCTCGGTGCGTTGTGTTCTCCGGTACAAACGTTACCTGTAATTGTACCGCATCGCCGACCTCCATATTCTTATAAGACGGGCTCAACTGAATATAGGATAAAGCTACCGAATCGGGTCGAATCAACACCTCACAAGAAGCCGTTTTATTTCCGTCTTCCGTGGTTACCGTTATGACTGTTGTTCCCGGATTCAAAGCGGTTACCTTTCCCAATTGATCCACAGACGCAATCGAAGTATTCTTCACGGACCACTTTACATTTTTATTCTTCGCATTCTCCGGACTTACGGTTGCCGTCAATTGAATGGTTTTTCTCAACGGTATCCGGATAAAAGAATGATCCAATGAAACACCCGTAACGGGAATTGTTTCCGAAAGCCCGGTATTTAATCTAATAAATACAGGCGTTCCGGTTAATGTTAATGCATCTCCGGTGACCACGGTTTCCGTTTCATCCCACGCGGTCGAAAGCATCTTCGTTACTTTTTTCGAATCCGGGAAACGATAAGCGGCAGAAGCCGTCTCGTCCCTGTCTCCGGTTGTTTTTGCCCAAAGTACATAGATATAATCTTTTGTTACGGGAGAATAAAAAGCGCCTCCATCCACCGTGGAAGAAAGATTCAACGTGGCTGTTTCTGCCGGATCGTATTTTCTGTCGCCAAGCAGCCGACTCGAAGTGCGCCAAGCCACTCCCGACTCGTGTATCCGTAGCTTACCTCCTCCCGGTGTTGTCGGGAGAGGTTTATAAAAACCTTTGTAATCATATTCACCGCCATTCTCTGTCGACTCTTTATTGTCCCAAGGGCCATATACATATACTCCGCAAATATCATTCTTTTGAGCAGTTACTGCCAACTTCAACAGATAATTTCGTTGAGCCTCTTCCGAACCGATATAATCTTTTACCTGTTTGTTGGGAATATTGGTTTCGGTAATAATAAATTCTTTCCTCGGATATGTCGTACCGGTATATCCGTATTTTTCCAACAGTTCATTAAAACTATTTTTATGATCTGTAACCGTTTTGGCAGCGGCGTCCGAATTTCTGTAATACTTAAACCCGTTAATATTGCCCGGAGAATCATATCCCACCCATTCTCTTAAATAATACATCGGATAATTGTGGTAACTCAGGCAATCAAACCAGGCGCCTCCTTTCAACGGATATTCGTCGGTAACTTTTCCTCCGTCGGGATTATCTGTATTACGCAACAATGCATCCAAAAAACTGAGGTATCCGATCCCGCCGGTACAAATAAAAGCTTCCGGATCTACATATTTTATAACTTCATAAGCAACCCTCAACATCCGGATATAACTGTAAACCGGTGCATGTAAGTTTTTGAGCGATCCGGGAGCGGGATCTTCGTCCCACCAATTAGGCTTTACACCGGGTTCATTGCTCGCAGTGGTCGTTTCGGGTGTATAGTCCGGTTCATTCTTTATTTCCCAAAACTTGACATAGGATCCGTATGTTTTTACAAGCTTATAAACATAGAGCGCAAAATCATTCTTATCATTCACGGGAGTACCGTTTTCTCCCTTATCCCAAATCGGTTCATAAAGAGTTTCATACGATTCGGATTTAACGCCGCTTATATACTGTTTTTTTTCCCGATGTACGTCTGAAGGCCGGTCTCCAATAAACACAGTATTGTTTTTAGCCCCTTGTTCATGATAATGTTTGAATGCGTCTATCCTGATCTCGTAACCGTATTGTTCTACAAAACTTTCATACAAAGCAGGTCGAAGACTTATCACACCTACCCCTTCGATATTTTTGCTTTTATTTCCCGTTAAAATATCGGACACGTCCTGGTCACTCCAATTTCCGTTCAGATAACCCATATTGGATCCGAACAGGAATGGACCGGTATACTTGTTTATCAGCACATTAGCGCTCCGGCTTTCAATACCCTTCGGTTGAGAATACAGGAAGTTTATATGGAATAAAAGAAAAAATACAAGAGAAAAAACGAGAAAATACTTTTTATTCATAACCGGTTCTTAATATTTACGTTATAAGCGGGCACAAAATTATTAAAATATCCGATACGCAGCCA